>NZ_JBXASM010000015.1:22859-67711 GCF_058809295.1 Schumannella sp. GW821-FHT10F01 | reverse complement strand
GAGGCCGGCGTCGGCGGCGTGCTCGACCGGGCCGTCGGCGCGCAGCTCGACGACCGCTACGCCGCACCGCTGCCGGGGCCCACGACGGGGCGGCGGCGGTGCCGTCGGGCGCACTCGCCTCGGCGACCTGCTCCGGCGCTGCCGGGGCCTCCTGGTCGGGCTGCTGCTCCGTCGACGGGACGGGCGCGGACTGCTCGGCCGGCGCGGGCGCCCAGCTCGGCGCGGACTGCTCGGCCGGAGCCCAGCTCGGGGCGGCGGTGGCCGACGTGGGCACGGCGGACGGCGCCTCGGCAGCCGGAGCGGGCTGCTCGGCCGGGGTCTCCTGGGCCGGAGCGGGCTGCGCGGCCGGGGCCTCGGCCGCGGCGGCCGGAGCGGGCTGCGCGGTGGGCTCCTGGGCCGGAGCCTCCTCCTGAGCGGGCTGCTCGGCGGGCGCGGCGGCCTGCTCGGCCGGGGCCTCGGCGGCGGGGGCCGGAGCGGTGTCGCCGCCGCCCGAGCCGTCGCCGATGCGCACGAGGGCGGTGCCGACCTCGACGGTCTCGTCCTCGGCGACGAGGATCTCCTCGAGGACGCCCGCGATGGGCGACGGGATCTCGGTGTCGACCTTGTCGGTCGAGACCTCGAGCAGCGGCTCGTCGACCTCGACGCGGTCACCCACCTGCTTCAGCCACCGGGTCACCGTCCCCTCGGTGACGCTCTCGCCGAGTGCCGGCAGGCTGACGGATTCGCTCATCGGTGATGCTCCTTAGTGACCTTGAGGTTCAAGCTTAGTTCTGCGTTCAGATGGCGTGGAGGGGCTTCCCGGCGATCGCCAGGAACGCCTCGCCGAGCGCCTCGTTCTGCGTCGGGTGGGCGTGGATGAGGGGCGCGACGTCCTCGGGGTAGGCCTCCCAGTTGACGGCCAGCTGCGCCTCGCCGATCAGCTCGCCCACGCGGGCGCCGATCATGTGCACGCCGACGACCGGGCCGTCCTTCACGCGGACGACCTTGATCGAGCCGGACGTCTCGAGGATGTGGCTCTTGCCGTTGCCGGCGAGGTTGTAGTCGTAGGAGGAGACCTGGTCGGCGCCGTACTGCTCGACGGCCTTCGACTCGGTGAGGCCGATCGACGCGACCTCCGGGTCGGAGTAGGTGACCTTCGGGATGTTGACGTCGGCGACGACGATCGGGTTGAGGCCCGCGATCTCCTCGGCGACGAAGATGCCCTGCTGGAAGCCGCGGTGGGCGAGCTGCAGGCCGGGCACGATGTCGCCGACCGCCCAGACGCCGGGCACGGAGGTGCGGAGGCGCTCGTCGGTCAGCACGAAGCCGCGGTCCATCGCGACGCCGGCCTCCTCGTAGCCCAGGTTCGCGGTGACCGGTCCGCGGCCGACGGCGACGAGCAGGAGCTCGCCCTCGACGGTGGAGCCGTCCTCGAGCGTCACGACGACGCCGTTCTCGTGCTGCGTGACGCTCTGGAAGCGGGTGCCCACCTTGAACTCGATGCCGCGCTTGCGGAAGGCGCGCTCGAACTGCTTCGAGACGGACTCGTCCTCGTTCGGCACGAGGTGGGGGAGCGCCTCGATGATCGTGACGTCGGCGCCGAAGCTCTTCCAGACCGACGAGAACTCGACGCCGATGACGCCGCCGCCGAGCACGACGACCTTCTTGGGCACGAAGTCGAGCTGCAGCGCCTGCTCCGACGTGATCACCCGGCCGCCGAGCTCGAGGCCCGGGAGCGTGCGGGAGTAGGAGCCGGTCGCCAGCACGATGTTCTTGCCGGTGAGCACGTCCTCGCCGACCTGCACGGTCGTCGGGGAGGTGAGCCGGCCCTCGCCGGCGACGGTGGTGATGCCGCGGGCCTTGAGCAGGCCCTGCAGACCCTTCCACTTCGAGGCGATGATGCCCTCGCGGTAGGAGGTGACGCCGGCCATGTCGATGCCGCCGAACTCGGCGCGCACGCCGAACTTCGCGGCGTCGCGGGTGTCGTCGGCGATCTCGGCGGCGTGCAGCAGCGCCTTCGTCGGGATGCAGCCGATGTGGAGGCAGGTGCCGCCGACCTTGTTCTTCTCGATCAGGGCGACCGACATCCCGAGCTCGGCGGCGCGCAGCGCGGCGGCGTAGCCTCCGCTTCCGGCTCCCAGGATGACCAGGTCGTAGTTCTGCTCGGACACTCAGCGGCTCCTCGTGCGTCGATCGCGGGCGCGCGCGAAGCGGGTGTGCGACGGCGCCCGGTATGCGGCACGGGGTCCCGTGCCTCCTCGACCCTACTACGGTGCCCGGCCCGGTTCCGGGCCGCGCACTCAGGCTCCGGGGCGGTCTCCGCGGCCGTCTCCGGCGAGGTCCTCGGCGAGGGCGACGAGGCTGCGAACGGCGACGCCGGTCGGCCCCTTCGGGGTCACGCCCCAGCCGCGTCCGCCGTTGTTCGCGGCGCCCGCGATGTCGAGGTGCGCCCACGGCAGCCGCCGCTTCTCCGACCCCTCGCCGACGGTGCCGACGAAGTGCTGGAGGAAGTGGCCGGCGACCATCATGCCGCCCGCCGGCGCCCCCGGCTTCGCGTTCGCGAGATCGGCGACGTCGCTCTCGATCACGGCGCGGAGCTCGGCCGGCAGCGGCATCGGCCAGAAGATCTCCCCGGCCCGCTCGCCGGCGGCGACGATGCGCGCGCCGAGCTCCCGGTCGCCCATGACGGGGACGGTCCGCTCGCCCATCGCGACGCGCGCGGCGCCGGTGAGGGTGGCGACGTCGACGAGCGCGTCCGGCTCCTCCGCACTGGCGTCGACGAGCCCGTCTGCGAGCACGAGACGGCCCTCGGCATCCGTGTTGAGCACCTCGACGGTCGTGCCGCCGCGCATGGTGAGCACGTCGTTCGGGCGGATCGCGGACCCGGACGGCATGTTCTCCGCGAGGCAGAGGCGCGCGGTCACCCGCAGCGGCAGTCGGAGGCGGGCGGCCGCGAGCACCGTCGCGAGCACGGTGGCCGCGCCGGTCATGTCGTACTTCATGCCGACCATCGACGCCGCCGGCTTGAGCGAGAGGCCGCCCGAGTCGAAGGTGATGCCCTTGCCGACGAGGGAGAGGTGGCGCTCGGCGCCCTCCGGCGCGTAGCGGACGACCACGAGGCGCGGTCCGCGCACGGACCCCGAGCCGACCCCCACGATGCCGCCGTAGCCGCCGTCGCGGAGCGCGTCCTCCTCGAGCACCTCCACCTCGACCGGGAGGCCCTCGGCGAGCTCGCGCGCCCGCTCGGCGAAGCTCTCCGGGTACAGGTCGAGCGGCGACGTGCTCACCAGGTCGCGCACGGTGTGCACGGCCTCCGCAACGGCCTCCGCCCTGGCGATCGCCGCGGCCGCGGTCGCGTCGTCGAGCGCGCCCACGACGGTCACCCGGGCGACCGGCGCCTTGCTCGTCGTCTTGTAGCGCGAGAACGCGTACGCGCCGACGGCCGCCCCCTCGAGGATCGCCGCGAGGACCTCGGGCGCGGCCTCCTCGGGCGCGGCGATGACGACGTGGTCGAGGCCGGGCAGCTGGCGCACGGCCGAGCCGGCCGCGGCGCGCACCGCGTCGACGCCGGCCTCCGGTCCGCCGAGTCCCGCGAGGGCGAGGCCTGTGCCGTCGGCGCCCGGCACGCGCACCAGCTCGTCGGCGGCGCCGCTCACCCCGATCGAGGCGAGGGCGGCCGGGTCCGGCGCGCCGGCGGGCGCCGCGACGAGCACCGGGCCCTCCTCGGTGCGGCGCACGAGCACCACGATGGCATCGGCGTCGGAGGGGATGTCGGTCGAGAGCTCGAGGCGCGGTGCGGTCACCTGCGCCATGCTAGCCAGCCGTGCTGTTCGCTCTGAGCGTGCCGGAGGCGGGCTCCGCATCCCGGCGGGCGGTCGGAGGCCGAACCTAGAATCGACGGCATGCGCGATCCGGCCGAGCTCTACGCCCTGACCCTGGACGCGGCGGACGTGCCCATGGGGCTGCCGCTCGTCGCGGGCCTCACGGGCTTCGCCGACGCCGGCAGCGCCGTGAGCCAGTTCACCCAGCACCTCCGCGACGCGCTGCCCGCCCGCGACGTCGCCGTGTTCGACGCGGATGCGCTGCTCGACTACCGCGCACGCCGTCCGGTCGTCTACTTCGACCAGGACCACCTCGAGGAGTACACGCCCGCCCGGCTGACGCTCGAGCTGGTCGACGACGAGCTGCATGCGCCGTTCCTGCTGCTCAGCGGCTTCGAGCCGGACTTCGAGTGGGACGCCTTCACGGCCGCGGTGCTGCAGCTCATCGACCGCTTCCAGGTCTCGACCGCCACCTGGGTGCACGCCATCCCGATGCCGGTGCCGCACACGCGGCCGATCGGCGTCACGGTGAGCGGCACCCGCGCCGAGCTGACGGAGTCGATGTCGGTCTGGCGGCCGCGCACGCAGGCGCCGGCGAACGCGCTGCACCTCGTCGAGTACCGGCTGACGAAGCGGGGCTTCCCCGTGACCGGCTTCGTGCTGCTGATCCCGCACTACCTCGCCGACACCGAGTACCCGGCGTCCGCGATCACCGCGCTCGAGAGCATCAGCGCCGCGACCGGCCTCATCTTCCCGACCGACAGCCTGCGCGGCGAGAACCGCGACTTCCTGACGAAGGTCGACGAGCAGGTCGCCGGCAACGAGGAGCTCGGCCGGCTCGTGACCACGCTCGAGGGCCGCCACGACAGCTATATGGAGGACAACCCCCTCCCGTCGCCGCTGACCGGGCAGGACGGCACGGTGCCGACCGCCGACGCGATCGCCGCGGAGCTCGAGAAGTTCCTCGCCTCGCGCCGCACCGACGACGACCGCTGACGACCGCGGCCCGCGACGCCGGTCCGGCGGGAGAGCCCCTCCGCGCCGGGTAGCGTGCCTGGTGTGAACTCCGCGCGATCCTGGGTGGTGTTCGCGGGCGGCGCGCTCGCCTACCTCGTCGGCGTGACGCAGCGCACCTCGTTCGGCATCGCGGGCGTCGAGGCCGCCGACCGCTTCGGCGTGACCGCCGCCGCGGTGTCGTCCGTCGCCGTCGCGCAGGTGGTCGTCTACGCCGGACTGCAGATCCCGGTCGGCCTGCTGCTCGACCGGTGGGGCTCGCGCCGGCTGCTCCTCGTCGGCGCGGCGGTCATGGCCCTCGGGCAGACGGTGCTCGCCTTCTCCGACTCCCTCGGTCCGGCGCTCGTCGCCCGCATCCTCGTCGGCGCCGGCGACGCCGCGACCTTCGTGTCGGTCGTCCGGCTGCTGCCCGCCTGGTTCCGGGGTCCGCTCGTGCCGCAGCTCACGCAGTGGGTCGGCATGATCGGCCAGCTCGGGCAGGTGCTCTCCGCGCTGCCGTTCGCGGTGCTGCTGTCGACGCTCGGCTGGCGGCCCGCGTTCCTGCTGCTCGCCGGAGCGGCGCTGCTCATGATCGCCGTCATCGTGCCGACGGTGCGGGAGGGCGTGCTGCCGGTGACCGGCCCGATCACGGTGATCGGCACCCGCCAGCGCCTGCTCGCCGCGATCCGCCGACCCGGAACCCAGCTCGGGTTCTGGGCGCACATGGCGTCGGGCACGCCGGTGAGCGCCATCGCGATCCTCTGGGGGTACCCGTTCCTCACCGCGGCGCTCGGCTACCCGCTCGGGTTCGCGGCCCTCGTGATGTCCATGCTCGTCGTCGGCAACCTCGTGGCGGGGCCGGTGATCGGCTACCTCGTCGCGCGCTTCCCGCTGCGGCGCTCGAACGTCGTGCTCACGCTGCTCGCGATGATCTACGCCATCTGGACGGCCGTGCTGCTCTGGCCCGGGACGCCGCCGGCCGGCCTCGTCATCGCGCTGTTCCTCGCGCTCGGGGCGGCGGGACCGGGATCGGCCGTCGGCTTCGACTTCGCGCGCACGTTCAACCCGACCTCCGCGCTCGGCTCGGCCTCCGGCATCGTCAACGTCGGCGGCTTCCTCGGCGCGTTCGTCAGCATGTTCGCGATCGGCGTCGTGCTCGACGCGATCGCCGCCGCCGGGCGCGCCGCCGGGGGAGCCCCGGACCTCTACGCGCTCGACGCGTTCCGCGTGGCGTTCCTCGTGCCGTTCGCCGTCAGCGCGTTCGCCGTGGCCGGGCTGCTGGTCGCCCGCACCCGCACACGGCGGCTCCTGTTCGCCGAGCAGGGAATATCCGTGGCCCCGCTCTGGGTTGCACTGTTCCGTCGTCGCCGGCGGCGGACCTAGGCGCTCGGAGCCGCGTTCTCGCGGGATCCGCGGTGGAACGGTCGGACCATCCCGTGCGGTGTGCGATACTAGACACCGAAGACCCTGTCTCGACCCTTCTGCTCATCTCCGGATGCGCACCGCGGCCATCTCGTCGCGCGAAGGGGACTTGACAAGGGTCTTCCTACTGCCCGAAACGGCGGGGAAGGGGATCACATGGCCACCCGGACCAAGGCGACGACCACCACCGACGAGGTCGAGGCGCCCGCCACCGCGGCGCAGGCGCCCGCGTCGACCACGAAGGCGGCGCCCAAGAGCGCCGCGAAGCCGGCGGCGAAGACCGCCGCCGGGCCGGCAGCGAAGCCGGCCGCCAAGACCGCGGCCGCCGCGAAGGCGAAGCCCGCCGCGCGCGGCTCCAAGGCCGCGAAGCCGGCCGACGCCGACGATGAGGCCGGCGACGACGAGGCCGTCGAGCCCGAGGAGGGCGAGGAGGCCGAGGCGGAGACGCCCGCCGTCTCCGCCGACGACGCCGACGACTCGACCGACGCCGCCGAGTCCGGCGACGCCGAGGAGACCGAGAGCACCGGCACGGACGAGCCGCTGCCGACCGGCGCCCTCCGCCTGACCATGACGGACGACGAGGACGAGATCCCCGTCTACTCCGCCGCGATCACGGGCGCCACGGCCGACCCGGTGAAGGACTACCTCAAGCAGATCGGCAAGGTCGCGCTGCTCAACGCCGCGGAGGAGGTCGAGCTCGCGATGCGCATCGAGGCCGGCCTGTTCGCGGAGGAGAAGCTGTCGAAGATGGCGAAGGAGGAGCACCGCAGCCAGCTGGGGCGCGAGCTCACCTGGGTCGCCCGCGACGGCCAGCGCGCGAAGAGCCACCTGCTCGGCGCGAACCTCCGCCTCGTGGTCTCGCTCGCGAAGCGCTACACCGGCCGCGGCATGCAGTTCCTGGACCTGATCCAGGAGGGCAACCTCGGTCTCATCCGCGCCGTCGAGAAGTTCGACTACACCAAGGGCTTCAAGTTCTCCACGTACGCCACGTGGTGGATCCGCCAGGCGATCACCCGCGCGATGGCCGACCAGGCCCGCACCATCCGCATCCCGGTGCACATGGTCGAGGTCATCAACAAGCTCGCCCGCGTGCAGCGCCAGATGCTGCAGGACCTGGGCCGCGAGCCCACGCCCGAGGAGCTGAGCCGCGAGCTCGACATGACCCCCGAGAAGGTCATCGAGGTGCAGAAGTACGGTCGCGAGCCCATCTCGCTGCACACGCCGCTCGGTGAGGACGGCGACAGCGAGTTCGGCGACCTCATCGAGGACACCGAGGCCGTCGTGCCGGCGGACGCCGTGGGCTTCACGATGCTGCAGAAGCAGCTCGAGTCGCTGCTCGACTCCCTCTCGGAGCGCGAGGCCGGCGTCATCCGGATGCGGTTCGGCCTCGGCGACGGCATGCCGAAGACGCTCGACCAGATCGGCGACACCTTCGGCGTGACGCGCGAGCGCATCCGCCAGATCGAGTCGAAGACGATGGCGAAGCTCCGCCACCCGTCCCGCTCGCAGTCGCTGCGCGACTACCTCGAGTGAGCCGACGGTGACGGATCCGGCGCGCGAGGACGCGACCGCCAACGAGGGCAAGTCCCTCGCGGTGACCGTCGACGGGGCGCGCTTCGAGCGCGTCCCGCTGAAGACCCGCGTGCTGCTCCTCGGCGACGAGCTCGACCCGTTCGTGCAGGAGTACACGGCCGGCGCGCTCCGGGCCGGCGACTGGCTCTTCGTCACGGAGAAGATCGTGGCGATCTCGCAGGGCCGCTCGTACCCGATGGACGAGATCCAGGCCCGGCCGCTCGCGCACACGCTCTCGAAGTACGTGACGAAGACGTCGCACGGCATCGGCCTCGGCATCCCCGAGACGATGGAGTTCGCGCTCCGGGAGTGCGGCACGCCGCGCATCCTCTTCGCCGCGGCCGTCGCGGCCGTGACGAAGGCGTTCGGCCGCAAGGGCGACTTCTACCGGATCGCCGGTCCGAAGGCCCGCGGCATCGACGGCCCGACGCAGCACACCATCCCGCCGTACAACAACCACGTCGTGCTGGTGCCGGATCGGCCGGCGAAGGTCGCCGAGCACCTGCAGCGGCTGCTCGGGGCCTCGCTCGGCGGTCCGCTCGAGGTGCTGGTCGTCGACATCAACGACTTCGGCGGCAACATCCTCGGCTCGACGCTGTCGAAGGCCGACGAGCGCCTCGCGGTGCGGATCCTCGCGGACAACCCGCTCGGGCAGAAGCACGAGTCGACGCCGCTCGGCGTCATCCGCCGCGCCTAGCCCCGGTTCGGAGAGCCCGGGCGAGCTTCGACAGGCTCAGCCGTCCGGGTGCGCGTGGAGGGTGCTCAGCGCGGCCAGCGGTCGCCGATGATGGCCTTGTAGTGCGGCACCAGGCCCTCCTTGATGCCGGTGATGCTCGGCTTCATCTGGAAGACCCCGGTGTTGTAGTTGCCCTCGACGAGCACCGGGCGCTCGGCCGTGATGGCGACGTCCCAGCCGACGTAGGGGATCTCCGGCACGACGCGGGCGGCCGCGTCGACCGTCTCGAGCACCTGGTCCCACAGCGGGATCTGGAAGTCGGACCAGTCGACGCCCGACACCGGATGGATCGGGAAGATGTGCCCGAACTTGTCGAATGCGGCGTACCGGGTGCGACCGCCCTCGTAGATGGCGGTGTACATGCCGGCGCGGCCGAAGTTGTCGACCGGCTGGCCGTTGCCGGCCTTCACGACGTGCGCCAGCAGGTGCACCTCCGTGCCGTCGAAGTAGGTGATCACCCGGAGCGTGTTGACGCTCGGCGGGTGCAGCCGCGCCATCTCGGGGTGCTGCACGATGAGCTCCTCGACGAGGAACTGGCCGGTGCCGAGCAGCTTCGTGCGCAGCGCCGCCCAGTCCGAGACGCCCTCCGCCTCGACGAGGTCGACGCCCGCACCGGCGAGGGCGTCGGAGGCCTTCGCCATGAAGCGCGGATGCCGTGCCGCGAACGCCTCGAAGTCGGCGGCGTCCGCCTCGCGGAGGTCGAGCCAGTCGCGCCCGATGTACGGGGCGAAGCGGCGGTTGAACTCGCTCTTGTCGGCGAACAGCCGACGGAACTCCGTCGGGTTCAGCGCCTTCGTGAGGTGGTTGGCCTCGGGACGCGTGAGCATCGTGCGGCGCTGGCGCCCGTTGAGCAGGTGGTACTCGAACTCGTGGTAGTCGTAGTACCCGGCGTTGTACCGCGCCGCGCACCACATCATGTCCAGCACGATGACCGCGCGATTGCGGTGGAAGTCCTCGGCGATCTGCGCGGCCTTGTCCAGCATGTTCCGCACGCCGAGATGGCGGAGGCGGTTCAGCCAGTAGCCGACGCGGCCTCCTGCCACGAGCGACCGGCCCGCGTCAGCGGTCGGTGTCCTGGAGGCGGGCGCTCTCGTCGTGCCACTCGAGCGCGCTGCCGGCCAGCTTCTCCTTGAACTTCGCGCCGTGGTGGGCGCAGAAGAGCAGCTCGCCGGACTCGAGGGTGACACGGACGTAGGCCTGCGCTCCGCAGCTGTCGCAGCGGTCGAACGCGGTGAGAGTGGGGGCGTCCAGTTCGTCGACGGCGTCGGTGGTGATCTGCGACATGCTGTCCTCCTGGTCGATCGGGATGAGTCGGGAACGTCACCCGATGCAACCCATTCGACCACACGGATGTTTCCGATCCGCGACGATTGCGGGGCATTTCGCTCAGCGCGGAAGGTCCTGCGAGTCCGCCGTCGAACATGCGCGTGACGTGCCGGGTGTCGTCCGGCCTCCGGAGCCCGTCCGTCCTAGGCTCGCAAGGATGGCGAGCCCCACTGAATACTCCGCACGGCACCTCTCGGTCCTCGAGGGGCTCGAGGCGGTGCGCAAGCGACCCGGCATGTACATCGGGTCGACCGATTCCCGCGGGCTCATGCACTGCCTCTGGGAGGTCATCGACAACGCCGTGGACGAGGCCCTGGCCGGGCACGGCGAGCGGATCGAGGTCGTGCTGCATCGCGATTCGAGCGTCGAGGTGCGCGATCGCGCGCGCGGCATCCCCGTCGACATCGAGCCGAAGACCGGCCTCAGCGGCGTCGAGGTCGTGTTCACTAAGCTCCACGCCGGCGGCAAGTTCGGCAGCGGCTCCTACGCCGCGTCGGGCGGGCTGCACGGCGTCGGCGCCTCGGTCGTCAACGCGCTGAGCGAGCGCCTCGACGTCGAGGTGGACCGCGACGGGAAGACGTGGGCCATGTCGTTCCACCGCGGAGAGCCGGGCGTCTTCGACGACACGGCCGGCATCGGACCGGACTCGCCGTTCACCCCGTTCGTCAGCGGCAGCGAGCTCCGCGTCGCCGGCAAGGTCGCGAAGGCCGTCACCGGCACCCGGGTGCGCTACTGGGCCGACCGCCAGATCTTCACGAAGGGCGCCGAGTTCCAGCTGCTCGACCTCATCGGCCGGGCGCGGCAGACCGCGTTCCTCGTGCCCGGGCTCGGGATCGAACTGACCGACGAGCGCGGCGAGCAGTCGGTCAGCGAGTCGTTCCGCTACGACGGCGGCATCACCGAGTTCGTCGAGTTCCTCGCGCCGGACGCGGAGGTGACGCCGGTCTGGCGCATCACCGGCACGGGCGCCTACTCGGAGACCGTGCCCGTGCTGCAGGCGGACGGCCACATGGTGCCCACCGAGCTGCAGCGCGAGTGCGAGGTCGACATCGCGCTGCGCTGGGGGAGCGGCTACGAGACCGCGGTGCGCAGCTTCGTCAACATCATCGCGACGCCGAAGGGCGGCAGCCACCAGACCGGCTTCGAGCAGGGGCTGATGAAGTCGTTCCGCGCCGAGGTGGAGAAGAACGCGCGCCGCCTCAAGGTCGGCACCGACAAGCTGGAGAAGGACGACATCCTCGCCGGCCTCAGCGCCGTGCTGACCGTGCGCCTCCCCGAGCCGCAGTTCGAGGGCCAGACGAAGGAGGTGCTCGGCACGCCCGCGGTGCGCGCGATCGTGTCGAACGTGCTCTCGAAGGCCCTCGCCGAGCGCTTCGCCTCGACCAAGCGCGACGACAAGGCCGCCTCCGCGCTGCTGCTCGACAAGATCGTCGCCGAGATGAAGAGCCGCATCTCCGCGCGCGCCCACAAGGAGACGCAGCGCCGCAAGAACGCGCTCGAGAGCTCGTCGCTGCCGCCGAAGCTCGCCGACTGCCGCTCGAGCCAGGTCGCCGAGACGGAGCTGTTCATCGTGGAGGGCGACTCGGCCCTCGGCACCGCGAAGCTCGCGCGCGACAGCGAGCACCAGGCGCTGCTCCCGATCCGCGGCAAGATCCTCAACGTGCAGAAGGCGTCGGTCTCCGACATGCTCTCGAACGCCGAGTGCGCCGCGATCATCCAGGTGATCGGCGCGGGCTCCGGCCGCACCTTCGACCTCGAGAGCGCGCGCTACGGCAAGGTCATCATCATGAGCGACGCGGACGTCGACGGCGCGCACATCCGCACGCTGCTGCTCACCCTGTTCTTCCGCTACATGCGGCCGATGATCGAGGCCGGCCGCGTCTTCGCCGCGGTGCCGCCGCTGCATCGCGTCGTCGCCGTCAACAACGGCGCCAAGCCGAACGACATCATCTACACCTACTCGGAGCAGGAGCTGCACTCCGTGCTCGCCCAGCTCAAGAAGCAGGGGCGCCGGTACCAGGAGCCGATTCAGCGCTACAAGGGACTCGGCGAGATGGATGCCGACCAGCTGGCCGAGACGACGATGAGCCGGGCGCATCGCACGCTGCGCCGGGTGCGCATGGCCGACGCCGAGTCGGCCGCGAACGTGTTCGAGCTGCTCATGGGCAACGACGTCGCACCCCGCAAGGACTTCATCATCGCCGGGCAGGGCCTCGACCGGAGCCGGGTCGACGCGTAGCACCGGCCCCGGCGACCGCATCCGGCCGGCTCTCAGCGGCCGGTCCGCGCACGGTCGTAGCATTCCCAGCGTGGCGCGGCACGAGACGGACCTGACGGTGGAGACCGCGTCCGGGACCGTCGAGGGCGTCGAGCGCCGCGGCCTGCGGATGTGGCGCGGCATCCCGTACGCGGCGCCGCCCGTCGGCCGGCGCCGGCTCCGCGCGCCCGCCCCGCCGGTGCCGTGGGAGGGCATCCGCCCGGCCGCCGAGTTCGGCCCGATCGCCCCGCAGGACCCGCGCGGTCCCACCGCCGTGCCCGTGCTCCCCTCGGAGCAGAGCGAGGACTGCCTCACGCTCAACGTGATCGCGCCGCGTACCGCGCCCGCGAAGCTCCGCCCCGTCATGGTCTACGTGCACGGCGGCGCGTTCTCGGTCGGCTCGTCGCGCGAGATGCCCGAGCAGGGCGAGGGGCTCGTGCACGACGGCGGCGTGGTCTTCGTCAACCTCAACTACCGGCTGGCCGCCATGGGCTGGCTCGACCTGTCGCGGTACGGCACCCCCGAGCGGCCGGTCGACTCGAACCTCGGCCTGCGCGACGTCATCGCCGCGCTGCGGTGGGTGCGCGACAACATCGCCGCGTTCGGCGGCGATCCGGACAACGTGACGCTGTTCGGCGAGTCGGCGGGCGCCGCGATCGTCACCACCCTCATGACGGCGCCGGCGGCGCGCGGGCTGTTCGCGCGCGGGATCGCGGAGAGCTCCCCGGTCGAGGCCGTCTACTCGCGCGAGCTGCAGGCCGAGTGGGCCGAGGACTTCGTGCGGCTGCTCCGCGACGTCGTCGAGGCACGGCACCCGGGCGTGACGCGCGGACGCAGCGAGCTCGAGGTGCTCGAGCGCGCCACCGCATCCGCATGGGTGCTCGCCGCCCACCGTTTCGCGACGACCGCCCTCGACCGCACGCCCGGCACGGTGGCCTGGAGCGCCGTGCTCGACGGCGAGCTGCTCCCGGAGCGCCCGACCGCGGCGTTCGCCGACGGCACCGCGGCACCGATCCCGCTCATCATCGGCACGAACGACCGCGAGGGCTCGCTGTTCCGCGGCCGCCTCGACATCCTCGCGACGACGCCGGACCGCATCCGCGCCATCCTCTCGGGCACCGCGTCCGAGGCCGTCGAGGAGCTCACGGCGTCGTATCCCGGCCTCCCGCGCCAGCGCGCGTCGATGGACCTCGCCGGCGATCACGCCTTCTGGTTCCCGTCCGTGGTCGCCGCCTCCGGGCACTCCCGGCACGCGCCCGTGTACATGTACCGCTTCGACATGGCGCCGCGGCTCGCCCGGCTGCTCGGGCTCGACGCGACCCACGGGATCGAGCTGTTCGCGGTGTTCGACAAGGCCCGCTCCGCGCTCGGCCGCGTCATGGGCTCGCTCGGCGGCCTGCGCGAGTTCGAGCGGGTCGGGCGCCGCGTGCGCACGAACTGGCTGCACTTCGCCTACTCGGGGGAGGTCGATCCGGGCTGGCCGCGCTACGACGAGCGGGATCGCCTCACGCTCATCATCGACGTGGACGACCGGATCGAGTCCGATCCGCGGGGCGACCGGCGCCGCGCCTGGGAGCGGTTCGTCCCGCACGTCTGACCGCGGCTAGATCGCGCGCCCGACCGACCCGATCACGGCGTCGAGCATGGCGCCGGAGGCGTCGCGGCGAGCCAGGTCGTCCGGCAGCTGCCGCGTCGCGCCGTCGCCGCCGACCGCCAGGGCCGGACCCGGTCCCGCCCAGGCCACGACGAGCCCGTCCTCGCCCTTGAGCAGCGACTGCGCGCGCACGCCCCCCGTGGCGCGGCCCTTGCCGGGGAACTCCGTGAACGCCGACACCTTCGCGCGACCTGGATCCGCGCCCGGCAGCGTGCCGGCGGCGGTCGACACGGTCACGACGACCGCCTCGGCCTGGTCCTCGACCACGCCGAAGAAGATGGCGGCGGCGCCGTCGCCGAGCTTGATGCCCGCCATCCCGCCCGCGGCGAGCCCCTGGGGCCGTACCTCCCGGGCCGGGAAGTGCAGCAGCTGAGCGGCATCCGTCGCGAACACGAGCTCGGCGTCCTCGCCCGCCGGCGCGGCGCCGACGACCTCGTCGCCCGGCTTCAGCGCGACCGCCTCGAGCTCCGGCCGCACCGGCCAGCCGCCGGGCGCGATCCGCTTCACGACGCCCTGCCGGGTGCCGAGCGCGATCGGGGTCTCGGAGGCGGGATCCACGACCGCGAGCACGCGCTCGCTCCGGTCCGACAGCGCCAGGTACTCGTGGGCCCGGGCGCCCGCCGCGAGCTGCACGGAGTTCGCCGGCACCGCGGGCAGGTCGACGGGGGAGAAGCGCACCAGACGACCCCGGGAGGTCAGGGCGGCGAGCTCGCCGCGCGTGGTCGAGCGGACGGTGGACCGCACCGCGTCGTGCTTCGACCGGCGCGTGGGCCGCGCCACCTCGTCCGAGCCCTCGGCCAGGTCGACGCGCACGAGCCGCCCGGTCGTGGAGAGCACGACAAGGCAGGGCGCGTCGGCGATCTCCAGCGACGCCGCGGCGGCGGCCTTCCGCGAACCGGTCGTCGCGGCGGACGGCCGCGCATTCGTCAGCAGCGTGCGGCGCGGGGTGCCGAAGCGCTCGGCGACCTCGTCGAGCTCGTCGGACACGAGCGCGCGCAGGCGGACCGGGTCGGCCAGCAGCGACTCGAGCTCGGCGATCTCCTCGCGGAGCCGATCGCGCTCCGTCTCGAGCTCGATCCGGCTGAAGCGGGTCAGGCGGCGCAGCTGCAGCTCGAGGATGTAGTCGGCCTGCAGCTGGCTGAGGTCGAAGACGTCCATGAGCCGGGTGCGCGCCTGGGCCGTGTCGTCGGAGGTGCGCACGACCTGGATGACCTCGTCGATGTCGAGGATGGCGATGAGCAGCCCGTCGACGAGGTGCAGCCGCTCCTGGCGCCGCGCCAGCCGGTAGCGGCAGCGCCGCGTGACGACCTCGAGCCGGTGGTCGAGGTAGACCCGGAGCAGCTCGCGCAGCCCGAGCGTCTGGGGGAGCCCGCCGACGAGCGCCACGTTGTTGATGCTGAAGCCGTCCTCGAGCGGCGTCAGGCGGTACAGCTGCTCGAGCACCGCGTCCGGGCTGAAGCCGGTCTTGATGCCGATGACCAGCCGGAGGCCGTGCTTGCGGTCGGTGTAGTCGGAGACGTCGGAGATGCCGTTGATCTTCTTCGCCTGCACGCCATCGCGGATCTTCTCGATCACGCGCTCGGGCCCCACGCCGTAGGGCAGCTCGGTCACGACGAGTCCGCTCTTGCGCGGCGTCAGCTGCTCGGTGCGCACCTTCGCGCGCGTCTTGAACGCGCCTCGGCCGGTCGCGTAGGCGTCGCGGACGCCGTCGAGGCCGACGATCACGCCGCCGCCCGGCAGATCCGGGCCGGGCACGAACGCCATGAGGTCGTCGAGGGTCGCGTCCGGGTTCTCGAGCAGGTGCCGCGCGGCGCCGACGACCTCGATGAGGTTGTGCGGTGCCATGTTCGTGGCCATGCCGACCGCGATGCCGCTCGCGCCGTTGACGAGCAGGTTCGGGAAGGCCGCCGGCAGCACGGCCGGCTGGGTGAGCTGGTTGTCGTAGTTCGGCACGAAGTCGACGACGTCCTCGTCGAGTCCGTCCGTCATGGCGATCGCGGCCGCCTCGAGGCGGGCCTCGGTGTACCGCGCGGCGGCGGGGCCGTCGTCCGGCGACCCGAAGTTGCCGTGCCCGTCGACCAGCGGCACGCGCAGCGAGAAGTCCTGCGCCATGCGCACCAGCGCGTCGTAGATCGCGCCGTCGCCGTGCGGGTGCAGACGCCCCATCACGTCGCCGACGACGCGGGCGCTCTTCACGTGCCCGCGGTCGGGCCGGAGGCCCATCTCCGTCATCTGGAAGAGGATGCGGCGCTGCACCGGCTTGAGGCCGTCGCGGGCGTCCGGCAGGGCGCGCGAGTAGATGACGGAGTAGGCGTACTCGAGGAACGAGCCCTGCATCTCGACGGAGACGTCGACGTCCTCGATCCGCTCCCCGTCGGGGAGCGCACCGGCCAGGGATGAGCCGCCTCCGGGCGGTCGCGAGGTGGGGGGAGTCATAGGATCGCCTGCATGCTACCGGCGCGCCAGCCATCCCGGTTCCGGCTCGCGGACACGCTCGCGGATTGCCTCGCCGCCGTGCTGCCGGATGGCCCCGGGGGCGCCCTGCCGCCGGTGCGGCACGCGATCACGGTGCTCGTCGACGGGCTCGGCGCCGCCGCGCTGCGCGCCCGCTCGGGGCACTCGCGCACCCTCGCGCCGCGGCTCGTGCGCGGCGCGACGGCCGACGCCGGCTTCCCGACGACGACGGCCTCGG
Organism: Schumannella sp. GW821-FHT10F01; assembly: GCF_058809295.1. NCBI lineage: Bacteria > Bacillati > Actinomycetota > Actinomycetes > Micrococcales > Microbacteriaceae > Schumannella > Schumannella sp. GW821-FHT10F01. The sequence continues at coordinate 51,259 of NZ_JBXASM010000015.1, read as the reverse complement.
CGCTCGCCTCGCTGACGACCGGCGCGGATCCGGGCCGCCACGGGATGGTCGGCTACGCCGCGCTCGACCCGGTCGCCGATCGGGTGGTGAACCAGCTGGGCGGGCTCGACGGCGTCGGCGACGCCTCCGCGTGGCAGCGGATGCCGACGGTCTTCGAGCGCGCCGCCGACGCCGGCGTGCGCGCCGTCGCGATCGGACCGGAGCGCTACCGCGCGACCGCGTTCACCCGCGCCGTGCTGCGCGGCGCCGAGTACCTCGGCGGCGAGACGATCTCGGACCGCGTCGACCGGGCCCGCGAGCTGCTCAGCGGCCGCGAGCGGGCGATCGCGTACCTCTACGTGCCCGAGCTCGACGCCACCGCGCACCGCTGGGGATGGGAGTCGCCGCGCTGGACGTCGGCGCTCGAGGAGCTCGACGGCGAGCTCGGCCGCCTCGCGTCCGGCCTCACGGCCGATCAGGGCGTGCTCGTGACGGCCGACCACGGCATCGTCGACGTGCCGGCGGAGGCGCACGTGATCGTGTCGCCGCAGCTCCTGGTCGATGTGCGGCACGTCGCGGGGGAGCCGCGCTGCCTGCAGCTGCACCTGCGGCCGGGCATCGAGCCGTCGAGTGCCGCTGCGGCCTGGCAGGAGGCGCTCGGCGCCGCGGCCTGGGTGGCCACCCGCGACGAGGCGATCGCCGGCGGGCTGTTCGGGCAGGTCGACCCCGAGGTGGCCCCGCGGATCGGCGACGTGCTCGTCGGCGCCCGCGGGAAGGTCGCGTTCTACGCGGATGCGGCGGACCCGGGACGCGGCATGGTCGGGCAGCACGGCTCGGCGGACCCCGAGGAGACGCGGGTGCCGCGGATCGGCCTCGGCGCGTTCGCCTGAGCCGGCGACCGCGTCAGCTCAGCCGATGACGAGCTCAGCTGTCGACCCTTTCAGCTGTCGTCGGAGGTCCGGGCGCCGAAGACGATCTCGTCCCAGCTCGGCATCGCGGCGCGGGAGCGGCGGGCGCCGCCGACGGCCGACGGGGCGCGGTCGGCACGGTCGGCCGGCTCCTCCGGCTCGGACTGGTCGAGCAGGTCGATCGCCGAGTCGTCGTCCATGCCGTCGAGCGGCACGTCGACGATGCGGATCTGCGGGCGCGGGTCCTCCTCGGGCTCCGGCTCGGGCTCGAACGGGCGCTGGTCGCGCTCCCCGCGGCGGCGGCGCAGCGCCTCCAGCAGGTCGGCGGTCTGGTTCATCGGGGCGGCGTTCTCGGTGCGGGGGCGCGGCGACAGCATCGGGCCGTCGAGGTCGCCCTCCTCGATCCGGAATGCGCTGGAGTCGAACCGCCCGGTCTCCTGGCGGTCGGCCGTCTCCACGGCGCGGAGCCGGGGGATGAGGCTCGCGGGCATCTCGCCCTGCTGCGAGAGCGAGACGGCCTCCGCGTTCTGCGGGGACAGCGAGGCCGTGCGCGGCTCGAACGTCCAGCGCGCGTCGTGCTCGACGCCGCCCGCCTCGAACGTGAGCTTCACGATCCAGCCGCTCTCGGGGTCCTTCCACGACGCCCAGCGCTCGGCGGTGGCGCCGCCGTCGGCCAGCCGGGCGCGGATGACCGCACCGAAGCTCGAGCCGACGGACGGGTCGGTCTCGCCGGCGGTGCGCACGGCGACGTTGAGGGCCGACTCGACGATGTACTCGCGCTCGGCGAGCACGGGTCCCTCGAAGCGCTCGACGTACTCGAGGTCGGCGCCGGTCAGCGTGGCGACGTCGGAGGCCGACATGCCGGCCCGGATGTGCGCCTGGATGTCGCGGGGGGCGACCTTGCGTCCAGGCGTCGGCGCGGCGGCGCCGCGCGCACGGCGGAGCTGTGCGATCTGCACCTCGTCGACCGCGACGCGGTACCGGCTGCCGTCATCGGCGACGGCCACGAGTGCGCCGTTCTCGACGGCGACGACCCTCAGCTCCTGCATGCTCTTCTCCGACCTCTCGGGTGGCGGCTCGGCCGAGCCCAGGGTGCCACGACCGGGGCCCCGAAGCCGGGAATACCGCGGGCGTGCCGCGAGTTCTTCTGGCGGCGCGAGAACCAGGTTCCGCACCGGTTTGCCGATCCAGTCCGGATCGTGCAGACTGACGCCGCCGCGCCGGGGCATCCGGCGCAAAACACAGGGAATGGATGGGAATGGCCACCGACTACGACGCTCCGCGCAAGACCGACGAGGACACCGAGTCGATCCAGGCGCTGCAGGAGCGTGTGCCCGACAAGATGTCGGGCGTCGTGGACGCCGAGGACGCCGACAACCCGGGCAGCTTCGAGCTCTCGGGCCAGGACCTCGCCGACGTCGATCTCGACGTCGTGGTGCTGCCCGCTCAGGCCGACGAGTTCACCTGCGTCGAGTGCTTCCTCGTGAAGCACCGCTCTCAGATCGACCACGAGACCAAGCTGGGCGCAGTCTGCCGGGAGTGCGCGGCCTGATCGGCTTCAGGTGGCGGTGCTCGGTGTGAGCACCGCCGCCAGCCGCTCCGGGTGACGGGTCGAGACCAGCCAGTACGGCGTCGGATCGTCGTCGTCGCGCAGCTCGATCCGCACGACCGGACCGACCCAGCCGCGGAGCAGCAGCCAGGCCCGCGCATCGAGCCGCACCCCGCGCTCGGCGGTGGCCTCCGCCGCGCGGAAGGGCGTGACGTCGCCGACGAGGTCGAGCGGCAGGCGCGCCCGGCCGGCGCGCAGCATGCCGTCGCCCACCTCGATCGCCGGGCTCGTCGAGAGCAGCAGGATCACGATCGCCGCGTACATCGCGATCGCGACGCCGACGCCGACCGCCGGGGCGATGGGCAGGAAGACGATCAACGCGGCGGGGATGACGAGCGCCGTCGCGAGGAAGACCCACGGCGTCGGCCACAGCCGCTCTCGGTACTGCATGCCCCCATTCGACCACGGGCGCGCCTGTAGGCTCGCCGCGTGCCCGACTCCGCCGACCCTCGCGAGATCGACGTGCTGCTGGCGGGGGACGCAGCCCCGGTCTACGCGCATCCCGGCGACGCCGGTGCCGATCTCGTCGCCGCGGAGGCTGTCGAGCTGCGTCCGCTGCAGCGCGCGACCATCGGCACGGGCGTCTCCATCGCCCTGCCCGACGGCTTCGCCGCCTTCGTGGTGCCGCGCAGCGGGCTCGCCGCGAAGCACGGCATCACCATCGTCAACAGCCCCGGCACGGTCGACGCCGGCTACCGCGGCGAGATCCGCGTGACCCTGCTGAACACCGACCCCGAGGTGCCGTATCCTGTCGCGGTCGGCGACCGGATCGCCCAGCTCATCGTCATGCCGGTGACCCGGGCCCGCTTCACCAGGGTGGAGCGCCTGCCGGGCAGCCACCGCGGCGAGTCGGGGTTCGGCTCGACCGGGTACGCCGCCGGAACAGGAGCCTGAGCACGTGACTGACAGCAGCGACGACACCGCCGCCGAGATCGAGACGACCGACGAGAACCTCCCCGTCGACCAGCCGAAGTCGGCGCCGGACGACCGCGACACCAGCGGTCCGCTCGACGAGACCGAGGCGAACCCGGTCCGGCCGTACGTCGACCTGGGCGGGGTCAAGATCCTGCCGCGGGAGGGCCTCGCGCTCCGCCTCGAGATCGAGGAGGGCACGCAGCGCGTCGTCGCCGTCGCCCTCGACTTCGCCGAGTCGACGCTGCAGGTGCAGCCGTTCGCCGCGCCGCGCTCGAGCGGCCTCTGGCACGAGATCCGCGAGCAGATCGCCGACCAGCTGACGAAGCAGGGCGGCCGCGTCGACGAGGCCGACGGCCCGTTCGGCCCCGAGCTCCGCACCGAGATCCCGGCCCCGGCCGGCGCCGAGGGCGGCAGTCGCGCCGCGCGCTTCATCGGCGTCGACGGCCCGCGCTGGTTCCTCCGCGGCGTGATCAGCGGCCGCGCCGCGATCGATGCGGACACCGGCGAGCAGCTCGAGGAGCTGTTCCGCAGCATCGTCGTGGTGCGCGGCTCGCAGCCGATGCCGCCGCGCGACCTGATCCCGCTGCACGTGCCGGCGGGCGCGCAGACCGACGCCTGATGGCGTCCGACCACGACCCCGCCGAGGCGATGGCGGATGCCGCGCGCCGCTCGGCGCTCGGCCACGTCGCCCCGGGCGAGGCGCCGACCGGTACGGCCCTGCTCGGCGCCATGGGCGGCGTCCGCGGCCTGGTCGAGTCGATCCTCCCCGGGCTCGTCTTCGTCGTCGTCTTCACCACGATCACGGCAGTCGCGGGCAAAGACGCCGCGATGCCGATCTCGGTGATCGCTCCGGGCATCGTCGCGCTCGGCTTCATCGTCGTGCGCCTGATCCAGCGCCAGCCCGTGACCACGGCGGTCGCGGGCCTGTTCGGCGTGATCATCTCGGCGATCCTCGCGATCGTCACCGGCGACGTGAACAAGAGCTTCCTGCCCGGCTTCGTGATCGACGCCGTGCTCGCGGTCGTGATGATCGTCAGCCTGCTCGTGCGGCGTCCGCTCATCGGCGTCGTGGCGGGCCTGCTCACGGGCTCGGCGGCACCGTGGCGCACCGATCCGGCGAAGCGCAAGGTCGTGTTCATCGCGACCGTGCTCTGGGCCGCCTTCCCCGCCGCCCGCCTCATCGCGCAGGTGCCGCTCTACCTGGCGGGGGAGACGACGGCGCTCGGCATCGTCAAGCTCGCGATGGGCGTGCCGCTGTACGCCGGCGTGGTCTGGGTGAGCTGGCTGCTGCTCCGCAGCACCTGGACGCCGGAGGACCGCGCCGCGGCCGCGGGCGAGTCGTCGGACGACGACGCCGAGACGCGCTAAACTATCTCGACGTCAAGATAGATCGGACCGCCTCGCCCCGCTCTCCACTGGGCACCGAGGCTTAGGCTTGCCTTGCTGGACCGGCTCGCGCCGACCCGGCCAGGATGGGTCCGAACCAGCGAAGGGGACGGCACGTGTCGAAGATCGACAGTTTCAACTCGAAGAGCACGCTCACGGTCGGCGGCACGGACTACGAGGTGTTCCGGATCGACTCGGTCCCCGGCTCGGAGAAGCTCCCGTTCAGCCTCAAGGTGCTGCTGGAGAACCTGCTCCGCACCGAGGACGGCGCGAACGTGACGGCGGACCAGATCCGCGCCCTCGGCGGCTGGAACCCGCAGGCCGAGCCGGACACCGAGATCCAGTACACGCCGGCCCGCGTGGTCATGCAGGACTTCACCGGCGTGCCCTGCATCGTCGACCTCGCCACCATGCGCGAGGCGGTCGCGACGCTCGGCGGCGACCCGACGAAGGTGAACCCGCTGGCTCCGGCCGAGCTCGTCATCGACCACTCCGTCATCGCCGACCTGTTCGGCACCGAGGACGCCCTCGAGCGCAACGTCGAGATCGAGTACGAGCGCAACGGCGAGCGGTACCAGTTCCTCCGCTGGGGCCAGACCGCGTTCGACGACTTCAAGGTCGTCCCGCCCGGCACCGGCATCGTGCACCAGGTCAACATCGAGTACCTGGCGCGCGTCACCTACACGCGGACCGTCGACGGCGTCCTGCGCGCCTACCCCGACACCTGCGTCGGCACCGACTCGCACACCACCATGGTCAACGGCCTCGGCGTGCTCGGCTGGGGCGTCGGCGGCATCGAGGCCGAGGCGGCCATGCTCGGCCAGCCGGTCTCGATGCTCATCCCGCGCGTCGTCGGCTTCAAGCTCTCCGGCAGCATCCCGACCGGCGTCACCGCGACCGACGTGGTGCTGACCATCACGCAGATGCTGCGCAAGCACGGCGTGGTCGGCAAGTTCGTGGAGTTCTACGGCGAGGGCGTCGCCCAGGTGCCGCTCGCGAACCGCGCCACCATCGGCAACATGAGCCCGGAGTTCGGCTCGACGGCGGCCATGTTCCCCATCGACGACGTCACGCTCGACTACCTGCGCATGACCGGCCGCGACGAGGAGCAGATCCAGCTCGTCGAGGCGTACTCGAAGCTGCAGTCGCTCTGGCACGACCCGTCGACCGAGCCCGTCTACAGCGAGTACCTCGAGCTCGACCTCGCGACCGTCGTCCCGTCGATCGCCGGTCCCCGCCGCCCGCAGGACCGCATCGAGCTCAGCCTCGCGAAGACCCAGTTCGAGTCGGACCTCGGCGACTACGCCGACGCCGACCTCTCCCGGGTCGACGCCGCCATCGAGGGCACGTTCCCGGCCTCCGACCCGATCGGGTTCACGGCGCAGGACGAGGACTCGGCCCACGAGCACTCGCACCACCACACGAGCCACGCGCCGAGCACGGCGACCAAGCCCACGAAGGTCAGCCTGGAGTCGGGCGAGGAGTTCGTGCTCGACCACGGCGCCGTCGCGATCGCCGCGATCACGTCCTGCACGAACACGTCGAACCCGAGCGTCATGCTCGCGGCCGGCCTGCTCGCCCGCAACGCCGCCGCGAAGGGCCTCAAGGCGAAGCCGTGGGTCAAGACCACGCTCGCGCCGGGATCCAAGGTCGTCACCGACTACTACGAGAAGGCCGGACTCACCTCCGACCTCGAGGCGCTCGGCTTCTACACGGTCGGCTACGGCTGCACGACCTGCATCGGCAACTCGGGCCCGCTGCTCGACGAGATCTCGACCGCGGTGAACGACAACGACCTCGCCGTCACCGCGGTGCTCTCCGGCAACCGCAACTTCGAGGGCCGCATCAACCCCGACGTGAAGATGAACTACCTCGCGTCGCCGCCGCTCGTCATCGCGTACGCGCTGGCCGGGTCGATGAACTTCGACTTCGACACCGACGCGCTCGGCACCGGCACCGACGGCGCCGACGTCTACCTCAAGGACATCTGGCCGGATGCCGCCGAGGTGCAGAAGACGATCGACGAGTCGATCACGACCGAGATGTTCACGCACGAGTACGCCGGCGTGTTCGACGGCGACGAGCGCTGGCGCTCGCTCCCGACCCCGGAGGGCTCGACCTTCGAGTGGTCGGAGGCGTCGACCTACGTGCGCAAGCCCCCGTACTTCGACGGCATGACGCTCGAGACCACGCCCGTCTCCGACATCTCGGGCGCCCGCGTGCTCGCGAAGCTCGGCGACTCGGTCACCACCGACCACATCAGCCCGGCCGGCTCGATCAAGGCCGACAGCCCGGCGGGCCACTACCTCGTCGAGCACGGCGTCGACCGCAAGGACTTCAACTCCTACGGATCGCGCCGCGGCAACCACGAGGTGATGATCCGCGGCACGTTCGCGAACATCCGCCTGAAGAACCAGCTGCTCGACGGCGTGGAGGGCGGCTACACCCGCGACTTCACCCAGGCCGACGGCCCGCAGGCGTTCATCTACGACGCCAGCCGGAACTACCAGGCCGCCGGCACCCCGCTGGTGATCTTCGGCGGCAAGGAGTACGGCTCGGGCTCGAGCCGCGACTGGGCCGCGAAGGGCACCTCGCTGCTCGGCGTCAAGGCCGTCATCACCGAGAGCTTCGAGCGGATCCACCGCTCGAACCTCATCGGCATGGGCGTCGTGCCACTGCAGTTCCCGGCAGGGGAGAGCTGGGCGTCGCTCGGCCTCGACGGCACCGAGGTCGTATCGATCACCGGCATCGAGCAGCTCAACGAGGGCACCACCCCGTCGACGGTCCACGTCGTCGCCGCGCCCAGCGAGCAGTCGCCCGAGGGCAAGCAGACGATCGAGTTCGACGCGGTCGTGCGCATCGACACCCCCGGCGAGGCGGACTACTACCGCAACGGCGGCATCCTGCAGTACGTGCTCCGGAGCCTCGTCTGACCATCACCGCCGCCGCCGACGGCTCGGCGCTCGGCAACCCCGGACCGGCCGGCTGGGCCTGGTACGTGGACGACGAGCACTGGGCGGCCGGCGGCTGGCCGCGCGCGACGAACAACCAGGGCGAGCTCACCGCCGTGCTGGAGCTGTTCCGCGCCACCGCGCACCTCGACGACGACCTGCTCGTGTTCTGCGACAGCCAGTACGTCATCAACTCGGTGACGAAGTGGATGCCGGGCTGGAAGGCGAAGGGCTGGCGGAAGGGCGACGGCAAGCCGGTGCTCAACGTCGAGCTCATGCAGCAGATCGACGTTGCGATCGCCGGGCGCCGCTACCGCTTCGAGTGGGTGAAGGGCCACATCGGCCACGAGCTCAACGAGGCGGCGGACACCCGCGCCCGCGGCGCCGCCGAGGCGTACCAGCGTGGCACCGACGTGCCGTCCGGCCCCGGATGGGACGGCGAGGGGCGCACCGTCACGGCGCCGACCGCCGCGGCCGTCGCCGCCGACGCGCCGCGCGCGGCGGTCGCGGAGGCCGATCCGGAGGCGGACGACGACGCGCCCGAGCTGTCGCTGTTCGAGCTCGACGAGCCGGCGCTGGTGGAGGTCACCCTGACGCTGACGCCCGAGGAGCACGCCCGCCTCGTCGAGCGCGCCCGGCGGCTGGGCGTCGCCCCCGCGGACGCGCTGCGCTCCCTCATCTGAGCGCGCGCGGCGCGTACCCTGGATGCCATGTCGCTGCTCGATCGGATCTCCGGACCCCGAGATCTCGATGATCTCGACCGCGACCAGCTCGCGGAGCTCGCCGCCGACATCCGGCGGTTCCTCGTCACCGAGGTCTCGAAGACGGGCGGTCACCTCGGCCCGAACCTCGGCGTCGTCGAGCTCACCATGGCGATCCACCGGGTGTTCGACTCGCCCCGTGACGCCATCGTCTTCGACACGGGCCACCAGAGCTACGTGCACAAGCTGCTCACCGGCCGCAAGGACTTCACGCACCTCCGCGAGCGGCACGGCCTCGCCGGCTACCCCCAGCGCTCCGAGTCGGAGCACGACATCGTCGAGTCGTCGCACGCCTCCAGCTCGCTGAGCTGGGCCGACGGCATCGCGCGCGCGTTCGCGATGACCGGCCAGGGCGACCGCTACGTCGTCGCCATGGTCGGCGACGGCGCGCTCACGGGCGGGATGACGTGGGAGGCGCTGAACAACATCTCCGACGACAACAGCCGCCGGCTCGTGGTCGTCGTCAATGACAACGGCCGCTCCTACGCGCCGACGATCGGCGGCATGGCGCGCTTCCTGAACACGGTCCGGACGCGCCGCGCCTACCGCGACCTCTACCACTCGAGCCGCCGCTTCGCGGGGATGTTCGGGGCCCCCGGCCGCGCGATCTACCGCGGCCTCCGCGGCGGCATGCACGGCTTCCTGGCGCGCTTCTCGAACAACGAGGCGCTGTACTCGAACCTCGACATCAAGTACATCGGGCCGGTGCACGGCCACGACCTGCGCGGCCTCGAGGAGGCACTGACCCAGGCGAAGGACTACGACGCCCCGGTGATCGTGCACGTCATCACCGAGAAGGGCCACGGCTTCGAGCCGGCCGTGCGGGATGCGGCCGACCAGTTCCACAGCGTCGGGCAGATCGATCCCGACACCGGGGAGCCGATCGAGGCGCCGTCGAAGCCGTCGTGGACGAGCGTGTTCGCCGACGAGATCGTCGAGCTCGCCGAGCGCGACCCGCGGATCGTCGGCATCACCGCCGCGATGCTGCGCCCGACGGGCCTGCACCGCTTCGCCGAGCGCTTCCCCGAGCGGGTGTTCGACGTCGGCATCGCGGAGCAGCACGCCGTGACCAGCGCCGCCGGCCTCGCGTTCGGCGGACTGCACCCGGTCGTCGCGCTCTACGCCACGTTCGTGAACCGCGCCTTCGACCAGATCCTCATGGACGTCGCGCTGCACCGCGCCGGCGTCACGTTCGTGCTCGACCGCGCCGGCGTCACCGGGCCGGACGGCCCCAGCCACCACGGCATGTGGGACCTCGCGATCCTGCAGGTGGTGCCCGGCATCCGCCTCGCCGCGCCGCGCGACGCGACCCGCCTGCGCGAGGAGCTCGCCGAGGCGGTCGCGGTCGACGACGCCCCCACCGTGCTGCGCTTCTCGAAGGGCTCCGTCGGCAGCGAGTTCGACGCCGTGCGGCGCACCGACGACGGCGTCGACGTGCTGCGGGAGGCGCCGCACCGCGACGTGCTCATCGTGACGGTCGGGCCGATGGCGAAGCTCGGGATGCAGGTCGCCGAGCGGCTCGGCGCGCAGGGGATCGGCGCCACGGTCGTCGACCCTCGCTGGGTCGTGCCGGTGCCGCGCAGCGTGATCGAGCTGGCCGGGCAGCACCGGCTCGTCGTCACGATCGAGGACGGCACCCGAGTCGGCGGCATCGGCACCCGCGTTCGGCAGGACCTCCGCGACGCCGGCGTCGACACCGCGGTCTCGGAGCTCGGCCTGCCCGACGAGTTCCTGCCGCACGGCTCGCGCGACGGGCTGCTGGCGGAGGTCGGACTCACCGATCAGCAGATCGCCCGCGACATCGTGTCGCAGGTGCTCGGCACTCGCCTGCCGTACGCGCGGCCGCTGCCGGGGGAGCGCGAGCTCACCATCGAGCCCAGCGAGACCGCCGCCCCCCTCGAGGACTGAGCCCGGACGCTCCTCCGCCGTCGGCAGATCGGCGGTTGCGATGTCGGACGTCCGCGATAGCATATGTGGACAGTGTGAACATCGGCGACGGGGCCCGACTCGCGACCGGCGGATGAAATCTCCGTCGGTTCGGGAATCCGTCGCCGATCAGCTGTGTTGCCCCACGAGCCGCGCGGGACTCCATGCCGGAGCCCGCCCAGCCGCCCCGATCTCCCGCCGACCAGAGGAGGACCGCGTGTCCGAGAAGACCGTCGACGACCAGCCGGACACGTCAGCCGTGCCGGTGCAGAGCGCCGAGGCCGTGTCGGCCGCCGCGGATGCCAAGGCCATCGCGCGGCGCAACGCCACCGCGATCGGGCTGCTGCTCGCCTCCGTGTTCGTCGTCTTCCTCAACGAGACGATGATGAGCGTCGCCGTGCCGGACATCATGAAGGACCTCGGCATCACGCCGAGCCAGGGCCAGTGGCTGACGACCGCGTTCGCGCTGACCATGGCGGTCGTGATCCCGATCACCGGGTTCCTGCTCCAGCGGCTCAACACGCGGCCGGTGTTCATCACCGCGATGACGCTGTTCGGCCTCGGCACCCTGCTCGCCGCGACCGCGCCGACGTTCGGCGTGCTCGTCATCGGCCGCGTGGTGCAGGCGAGCGGCACGGCGATCATGATGCCGCTGATGATGACGACAGTGCTGAACCTCGTGCCGCTGTCCGACCGCGGCCGCATCATGGGCCGCATCTCCATCGTCATGTCGATGGCCCCGGCGATCGGCCCGGCCGTCTCCGGCCTGCTGCTGCAGGTCGTGCCGTGGCGCGGGCTGTTCTGGGTGATGCTGCCGCTCGCGATCGCGGCACTGGTCGTCGGCCTGGCCCGCATCCCGAACGTCGGCGATCCCCGCAAGGTGCCGCTCGACGTGCTGTCGGTCATCGTCTCGGCGATCGGCTTCAGCGGCTTCGTGTTCGGCCTCAGCGAGTTCGGCGCGGCGGCCGAGGGCAAGGAGATGCTGCCGGCCGGCATCCCGCTCGCGATCGGCGTCGTGTTCCTCGTCGCCTTCGTGCTCCGGCAGCTCCAGCTCCAGCGCACCGACTCGGCGTTCCTCGACCTGCGCACCTTCACGTCGTCGACGTTCACGAAATCGGTGCTCGTGCTCTCGGTCTCGATGATCGCGCTGTTCGGCGTCGTGATCGTGTTCCCGATGTACGTGCAGACGGTGCTGAAGCAGGACACCAGCGTCGTCGGGCTCATCCAGCTGCCCGGCGGACTCGTCATGGGACTGCTCGGACCGCTCGTCGGCCGGCTCTACGACCGGTTCGGCGCGCGGCCGCTGCTCATCCCCGGCTCGATCATGGTCAGCGCCGCGTTCTGGGTCATGACGACCTTCGGCGCCGAGACGCCGCTCTTCATGGTGCTCATCGCGCACATCATGCTGAGCCTGGGGCTCGCGTTCCTGTTCACCACCGTGTTCACGCTCGGCACGTCGGCGCTGCCGCCGCACCTGTACTCGCACGGCAGTGCGACGATCGGCACCATCCAGCAGGTGGCCGGCGCGGCCGGCGCGGCGATCTTCATCGCGTTCCTCGCGATGGGCACGGCCGCGGCGGGCGCCGCGACCCCGGAGACGGCCACGCCGCTCGAGCTCGCCGACGGCGTGCACCTCGCGTTCCTCACCGGCGCGATCATCTCGCTCGTGCCGATCGTGATCGCGTTCTTCACCCGCACGCCGAAGACGCCCGAGCTGTCGGATGAGGAGCTGGCCGCCCGCGGCGGCGCGCACCACTAGCCGCGGCGAGCACCGCCGGCCCGGCGCCCCGCAACGAGAGAGCCCGGGATCCGCCAGGATCCGGGGCTCTCTCGTGCTCGCGCCGCCCGGTCAGTCGACCCCGACGATGCGCGGGTGGTGGAAGGTGTCGCCGAACACCCGCTCCGAGGCGCCGACGCGGTCGAGGTACGGCGTCAGGCCGCCCATCTGGAACGGATAGCCCGCGCCGAGGATGAGCCCGAGGTCGATGTCCTCCGGCGCGCCGACGACCGCGTCGTCGACGAGCATCCGGTGGATCTCGTCCGCCAGGCCGTCCTCGAAGCGCAGCCGCAGCTCCTCCGCGGTGTACGGGGTGGCGCCCTTCGGCACGTGCCGCTTCACGATCGCGGCGGCCTTCGGGTCGACGCCCTTGACGCGGCCCTTGCCGTCCTTCTCGTAGATGCGGCCGAGCTCCGCGAGCTCGTGCAGCGCCGGGCTGTCGAAGAACCGGTCGGGGAACGCGGCGTGGTGCGTGTCGAGCACGTGCGCGCCGACCGTGAGGCCGACGAGCTCGAGCAGCACGAACGGGTCCATCGGCAGGCCGAACGGCTTCTGCGCCTCGACGACGGTCTCGAACGGCGTGCCCTGCTCCACGGCGTGCATCGCCTCGCCGAGCACCTTCGCCAGCACGCGGTTCACGACGAAGCCGGGGGTGTCCGCGGTGATGATCGCGGTCTTCCGGAGCGCGGCGGCCGTCACCATGGCGGTGCTCAGCGCCTCGTCGGTGGTGTGCACCGTCCGCACGACCTCGATGAGCGGCATCACCGCGACGGGGTTGAAGAAGTGGAAGCCGACGAGCCGCTCCGGATGCGCCAGCTCCGCGCCGATCTGCTCCACCGACAGCGACGACGTGTTCGTCGCGAGGATCGCGTCGGGGGAGATGTGCTGCTCCACCTCGGCGAACACGGCGCGCTTGACGCCGAGCTCCTCGAAGACCGCCTCGATGACCCAGTCGCAGTCGGCGAAGTCCGCCTTGTCGACGGTGCCGCTGACGAGCCCGCGCAGCTTGCCAGCCTCGTCGGAGTCGATGCGCCCCTTCGCGAACAGGGCGTCGATCTCGCCGCGGATGTAGTCGAGCCCCTTGTCGACGCGCGCCTGGTCGAGGTCGGTGATGACCACGGGCACCTGGAGGCGGCGCACGAACAGCAGCGCGAACTGCGAGGCCATGAGGCCGGCGCCGAGCACGCCCACCTTCGTGATGCGGCGGGCGAGCGACTTGTCCGGCGCGCCGGCCGGCCGCTTGCCGCGCTTCTGCACGAGGTTGAACGCGTAGATGGAGGCGCGGAACTGGTCGCCCGAGATGAGGTCGGCGAGGGCCTCGTCCTCCGCGGCGAAGCCGGTCTTCCGGTCGGTGCCCGCCGCGGCCCTGAGCAGCGCGAGCGCGCGGTACGGGCTCTTCGGCACCGTGCCGATGCGCTCCTTGAGCATCTTCTCGGCGACGCCGATCGCGATGGGCCACTTGGTCTTGCGCTCGATCAGACCCGGCTCGTTCTTGCGCTTCACCTTGATCGCGCCGGAGAGCACCTGGTCGGCCCACACCAGCGAGTCCTCGAGGAAGTTCGCCGGCCCGAACATCGCGTCCGCGATGCCGAGCTCGAACGCCTGTGGGCCCTTGAGCATCCGGTTGTTCTTCAGCGGGTTCGAGATGACGACCTCGAGGGCGTTCTCGATGCCGATGAGGTTCGGGAGCAGCCAGGCGCCGCCCCAGCCCGGGATGATGCCGAGGAACACCTCGGGCAGCGCGAACGCCGGCACCGACGAGTCGATCGTGCGGTACGTGGCGTTGAGCCCGATCTCCACGCCGCCGCCGAGCGCCAGCCCGTTGATGAACGTGAAGGACGGCACGCCGAGGTCCGCGAGCCGGCCGAGCGTCTGATGCCCGAGCTGCGCCATCGCGAGACCGGTGTCGCGGTCCGGGATCTCGCCGACCTTCGACAGGTCGGCGCCGGCGGCGAGGATGAACCGCTTGCCGGTGATGGCGACGCCGTCGATCTCGCCGGCGGCCGCGCGGGCCTTCAGCTCGTCGAGCCGCTCGCCGAGCTCGAGCATCGTGTTCGGGCCCAGCGTCGACGGGCGCGTGTGGTCGCGGCCGTTGTCGAGGGTGATCAGCGCGAGAGTGCGTCCGGAGGGGAGGGGGATGTCGCGCACGTAGGAGTGCGTGACCACCTCGTCCGGGTCGAGCTCCGCCAGTCGAGTGAAACGGGGGTCGGTCACGCTCAGCCCTTCTTCTTCCCGGTGTAGTGCGGGTTCTCCCAGATCATCGATCCGCCCTGGCCGAGGCCGACGCACATCGCGGTGAGGCCGTAGCGCACCTCGGGGTGCTCGGCGAACTGGGCCGCGAGCTGGATCATGAGCCGGACGCCGGACGACGCGAGCGGGTGGCCGATGGCGATCGCGCCGCCCCACTGGTTCACCCGCGGGTCGTCGTCGTCGATGCCGAAGTGATCGAGGAACGAGAGCACCTGCACGGCGAACGCCTCGTTGAGCTCGAACAGCCCGATGTCCTCGATCGAGAGCCCGGCCTTCCTCAGCGCCTTCTCGGTCGACGGGATCGGCCCGATGCCCATGACCTCGGGCTGCACGCCCGCGAAGGCGAAGCTGACGAGCCGCATCTTGACCGGCAGGCCGAGCTCCTTCGCGGCGGCGGCGGAGGCGATGAGCGAGACCGTCGCGCCGTCCGTCAGGGGCGACGCGTTGCCCGCGCTGACCCGGCCGTGCGGGCGGAACGGCGTCTTCAGCGCCGCAAGGCCCTCCATCGTCGTCTCCGGGCGCATGCCCTCGTCGCGGGTGGCCAGGCCCCAGCCGGCCCCGCTCGCGATCGCGACGGGGACGAGATCCGGCTGGATCTTGCCGGCGTCGTAGGCCGCGGCGACCTTCTGCTGGCTGCGCATGCCGAAGCGGTCCGAGCGCTCCTTCGTGAGCTGCGGGAACCGGTCGTGCAGCCGCTCGGCCGTCATGCCCATGTTCAGGGCGTCGGCCGAGACGAGCTTCTCGGCGAGGAACCGCGGGTTCGGGTCCGCGTCGAGGCCCATGGGGTGGCGCCCCATGTGCTCGACGCCGCCGGCGATGCCGAGGTCGTAGGCGCCGAACGCGATCGCGCCGGCGATCGTCGAGACCGTCGTCATGGCGCCGGCGCACATCCGGTCGACCGCGTAGCCGGGCACGCTGAGCGGCAGGCCGGCGAGGATCGCGGCCGTCCGGCCGAGGGTGAGCCCCTGGTCGCCCTGCTGCGTCGTCGCGGCGATGGCCACGTCGTCGATGCGGTCCTTCGGGAGGTCGGGGTGGCGCTCCAGCAGCCCGATCATCGCCTTCACGATGAGGTCGTCAGACCTGATGTTCCAGAACTGACCCTTCTCTCCGGCGCGTCCGAACGGGGTGCGTACCCCGTCCACGAACACGACGTCCTGCGATGCGGCCACGGTGCCTCCAAGTCGTCTCGAGATCGAGATCCAGCCTAGGAAGACCGCTGAGAGCGCGCTGAATCGGTTGGGCCGTTCCTACGAAGCCTCGTCGGCCTCGTCCTCGACCGTTTTGTGGGCTTCCGCAAAGGCACGGGCGATCGACTGTGCGGTTGCCTCAATCTGCCACGGTCGCGCGCCCGCCGCCGCGAGGGCCTCGCCGATCGCCTCGGGGGTGGACGGCTCCGGCGGCTGCCAGGCGAGCCGGCGGAGGAGCTCGGGCGTGAGGAGGTTCTCAACCGGGATCGCGAGCCCGGCCGACAGCTCCGTCATGGCGCCGCGCGCGGTCTTGAGGCGGGCATCCGCGTCGGGGTTGCGATCCGACCAGGAGCGGGGCGGCGGCGGTCCGTGCTCGCCGGGGGCGCGCAGCGGCGGCACCTCCTCGATCACGTGCCCGGCCTCGATCGCCGACCACCAGCGGTCGATCTGCGACCGGCTGGCGCGGCCGGAGAAGTCCTTCATCGCGGCCAGGTCGCGCTTGCTCGCCGGCATGGTCCGGGCCGCCGCGGTGATCGAGGCGTCGGGTACCAGGCGGCCGGGCGCGGTGTCGATCTCCTGCGCGTACGAGTCGCGGGCCTCCCACAGCGACTTCGCGACGGCGAGCTGCCGGCTCGTGCGGAGGCCGTGGATGCCCGACAGCCGGCGCCAGGGCTCCGGTCGCACGGGGGCGCCGCGCTCGAGCGTCGCCTGGAACTCCTGCCGGGCGAACTCGAGCTTGCCCTGCTCCTCGAGCAGGCCGGCCACCGCGTCGCGGAGGTCGACGAGCAGCTCGACGTCGAGCACGGCGTAGAGCAGCCAGCTCTGCGGCAGCGGCCGGGTCGACCAGTCGGCGGCCGAGTGCTCCTTGGCGAGGTGGATGCCGAGCAGCTCCTCGACGACGGTGCCGAGGCCCACCCGCGGCAGGCCCGCGAGGCGCGCGCCGAGCTCGGTGTCGAAGATGCGCACGGGATCGAGGCCGACCTCGCGGAGGCAGGCGAGATCCTGGCTCGCCGCATGGAGCACCCACTCCTCGTCGCGGATCACGTCGGCGAGGGCGGAGAAGTCGCCGATCGCCGGCGGGTCGAACAGGAAGCTGCCGGAGCCGCGGCGGAAGACCTGGATGAGGTAGGCGCGCTGCGAGTAGCGGAAGCCGGAGGCCCGCTCGGCGTCGACCGCGACCGGCCCCTCGCCGCCCCGGATCGCCTCGACGGCGGCCGCGAAGCCGTCGGCATCGGCGATGACCTCGAGCGGCGGACGCGGCTCAGCGGGTCCGTCGATCACCGACTCCGGCTCATCTGTCACCGCTTCAGGCTACTCACGACCCGCGCGGCGCGGGGACAGCATGCTCACGCCGTCGGTCGTGGGGGGCAGGCCGGCCAGCATGCAGAGCAGATCGCTCCACGCCTCGACGTGCGCGCCGGCGAAGTCGTCGAGCGGCGTCCAGGAGGCGCGGAGCTCGAGCTCGGCGCCGTCGCCCTGGCCTGAGAGCTCCCCGTAGCCCGTCGACAGCGACTTCGTCGCGGTGCCGCTCGCGTTGGTGTAGCGCGCACCGCGGGCGTCGAGCGCATCCTCGAGCCACGACCAGGCGACGTCCGCGACGAACGGGTCGTTGCCGATGTCGGTCTCCAGCGGCGCCTGCGCGTAGGCGACGACTCGGAATGCGCCGCCCCAGGCCGCCGGCTCCTCCGGATCGTGGAGCAGCACGAGCCGTCCGGTGCCGAGCACCGAGTCGACGGCGTGCCGGGAGGGGCGCACGTCGGCCGAGAGCGCGAACGCGCGCGGGGCGAGCGAGGTCGGCGCCGCGATCTCGGTGATCGTCAGCTCGGGGCGCGTCAGTGCCGCACGCACCCGGCCGACGGCCGCGTCGAAGCGGTCCTCGGCGATCAGGCTGTCCTCCACGGGGGAAGACTAGGGTTCTGACGGGGGAGCGGCCCCGTGACACACCGGCGGCCGCCCGGGGAGGACGACATGGCACGACGAGCGCGCCGCGCTGCGGCCGTCGTCGGCACCGTCGCACTTGGGCTCGCGGGCGCCGCGGCCCTGACCGGCGCCGCCGCCGCGGCGGTCAGCGTGATCGTCGCGCGCACGATCGTCACCCCGCCGGTGCGCCGTCCCGACGACGTGCGGATCCTGGCCTCCGGCCGCGCCGGCGTCACCCTCTCCGCCGACGCGGAGACGGTCGTACCCGGGCGCTACGGGCTCTTCTTCTCGCACGGCACCGGCTACGCCCGACTCGGCGAGGTCGTGGGCCGCGGACCGGACTGGGTCACCCGCGCCGTCGACGAGGTCGTCACCGGCGACCTCGACACGGCCCGGGGCGGGCGCTGGAGCGGCTGGTACCACCTCGGACCGGCCGACCTCGGCTTCCCGTGGGAGGACGTGGCGATTCCGACCGAGTTCGGCGACCAGCCCGCGTGGCTCGTCCCGGCGGAGCCGGAAGATGGGCATGGTCCGGCGGAGCGGGACGATGGGCATGGTCCGGCGGAGCCGGATCCGACCGGCCGCTGGGCGATCCTCGTGCACGGCCGCGCCGTGACCCGCGCGGAGACCCTGCGTGCCGTGCGGCCGCTGCGCGAGGCGGGCTGGACCACGCTGCTCATCAGCTACCGCAACGACCCGGAGTCGCCCGCGAGCCGGGACGGCCGCTACGCCCTCGGCGACCGCGAGTGGCACGACGTCGACGCCGCGATGCACTGGGCCGTCGAGCGGGGCGCCGAGGAGCTGCTGCTGCTCGGCTACTCCATGGGCGGCGCCACGGTGCTGCAGGCCGCCGCGCGCTCCGAGCTCCGCGACCGGGTCTCGCGGCTCGTGCTCGACTCGCCCGTGATCGACTGGAAGGACGTGATCGCCCGCCAGGGCGAGGTGCGCCGCCTGCCGCCGGCCGTCATCCGCTCGGTGCCCGGGCTGCTCGGCACGCCGCTGACCGGCCGCGCGACCGGCCTCGCCGCGCCGGTCGACCTCGCTCGGCTCGACTGGGTGTCGCGCGCGGCGGAGCTCCGACTCCCGACGCTGCTGCTGCACAGCCGCGGCGACGGCTTCGTGCCGTCCGGCCCGTCGGAGCGGCTCGCCGCCGCACGGCCGGACCTCGTCGAGCTCGAGCTGTTCGACACGGCGCAGCACACCCGGCTCTGGAACTTCGATCCCGAGCGGTGGGAGCGGGCCGTGCGCGAGTTCGCGACCGGCGACGCTCAGGCCCCGACGGGCCGCCAGCGGGCGTAGAGGCCGCCGGCGTCGTCCGCGAGGAGTGCGGCGAGGGCCAGCTCGCGAGCCTGGGCGCCGCCGAGGACCGGAGTGCCGGTGGCGGCGATCCGCGGGCTGGTCGACAGGCAGATCTCGTCGACGAGCCCGGCGTCGAGCAGCTGCGCCGCCAGGTTCGGGCCGCCCTCGCAGACGATGGACTCCCGGCCCTCCGTGCGCAGCGCCTCGAGGGCGGTGGCCGGGTCGACGCGGCCGGCGTCGTCGGGCAGCCGGAGGAACTCGACGTCGACACCGGCCGGCAGCGTCTCGCGGGCGCGCTCCTCCGCCGCCGCCGGACCGAGCACCGTGAGCCGGAGGTCCGGCCGGTCCTCGGGCACGCGCGCGCCGCGGAGGTCGCCGGATCCCGTCAGCACCGCGAGGGCGCAGGTGCGGGGGATGAGGTAGCCCTCGGCGCGGAACGACTCCGCGCCGATGAGCACGGCGTCCGCGACGGCGCGATACGCCCGCAGCAGCGCGCGGTCCGCGGCGTTCGAGAGCGTCTCCGAGGTGCCGTCCGAGCCTCGCGCGCTGCCGTCCACGCTCGCGATGAGGTTGAGGCGCGTCCAGGGCGTGCGCGGCGGGGCGCAGAGCGCCCGGACGCGGTCGCGCGCGCCGTCCGCGGCCAGGTCGACCGGCGCGCGGTCGGCGCCGTCGGCCGGCAGCAGCGGCGTGAGGATCACGCGGCGGCCCGCTCGCGGACCTGGCGCTGGATGCGGCCGAGCATGCCGAGCATGCCCCGGATGCGGAGCGGGCTGACCGCCTCCGAGAGCCCGAGCGTCAACGGGTAGTCGGCCGGAACGGCCAGGGCCTCGTCGACCGTGAGCCCGTCGAGGCCCTGGGCGAGGATCGAGGCGAAGCCGCGCGTCGTCGGCGCCTGCTCGGGCGCCGTCGCGTGGAGGTGGATCCGCCGCTCGTCGTCGATCTCCGTGAAGATGAACACCGGCGACTGGCACTCGACCACCCGCTCGAGCAGGTCGGGGTGGTCGGCGTAGCGCTCCGGCAGGGGCGGCAGCTCCCGCGAGAACTCGAGCAGGAGCTGCAGGCGCTCGGGCACCGGGATCGCGAGGAAGTCCTCGCGGATCTCCGTCAGCGCCTCGGGCAGCGGCGCTGCCGCGGCGCCCGTGTCGTCGCTCATCGCGGCCTCAGCGCGCCGCGAGGGCGCCCGGCTCGGATCCCGTCACGATCGGCACCCGCACGGCGCTGCCCCACTCGGTCCAGGAGCCGTCGTAGTTGCGCACGTCGTCGAAGCCGAGCAGGTGCTTCAGGGCGAACCAGGTGTGCGCGCTCCGCTCGCCGATGCGGCAGTAGGCGATCACCGGGCCGCCGGGCTGCAGGCCGGCGCCGTCGAGGTAGATGCCGCGCAGCTCGTCGACGCCCTTGAACGTGCCGTCCTCGGCCACCGCCTTCGCCCACGGCACGTTGCGCGCCGTCGGGATGTGGCCGCCGCGCAGGGCGCCCTCCTCCGGATACGCGGGGGCGCTGGTCCGCTCGCCCGAGAACTCCTCCGGGGAGCGCACGTCGATGAGCGGCACCTCGCCGATCACGGCGAGCACGTCGTCCCGGTAGGCGCGCAGCACGCGGTCGTCGCGCTCGACCACCGGGTACTCGACCGCGGCCGGGGCGGAGGCCTCCGTCGTGTACTCGCGGCCCTCGGCCTCCCACTTGGCGCGGCCGCCGTCGAGGAGGCGCACGTCGTCGTGGCCGAACAGGCTGAACACCCAGAGCGCGTACGCCGCCCACCAGTTGTTCTTGTCGCCGTAGATCACGACCGTGCTGTCGCGGGCGATGCCCTTGCCGCCGACCAGCGCGGCGAAGCCGGCGCCGTCGACGTAGTCGCGCACGACCGGGTCGTTGAGATCGGTGTGCCAGTCGATCTTCACCGAACCGGGGATGTGGCCGGTCTCGTAGAGCAGCACGTCCTCGTCCGATTCGACGACGACGAGACCCGGGTCGCCGAGGTGCTCGGCGAGCCACTGGGTGGTCACGAGCCGCTCGGGGTGCGCGAAGCTCTGCAGGGCGGGGGAGGCGTCGGCGGGGACGGGCATGGGTGCTGCCTTCTGATCGATGGGGCTCCTGGCCCCGCGGGTACAGTTGATCCGCGATCCAACCTAGCCAGTGCGTCTGAGGCCCGCCGGAGTGCCGTAAGAGTGCGACATCGATCCCGATCGGGAAGCGCGGAACATGACATCCGACCAGCAGGTCTCCTTCCCGTCGCTGCGCGACCGCTCCTCCGCCATGACGGGCGAGGAGATCGCCGCGTCGCTCGTGCCGCCGCGGCAGTTCCAGGACGCGAGCCTCGAGAACTACCGCCCCGACGACGAGTACCCGTCGCAGGCGCAGGCCGTGGAGCGGGTGCGGGAGTTCGCGTCCACCTGGACCAGCCCGCGGGGCTTCTTCGCCCGGCGCCGCGCCCGTGAGACCAAGCCGGGCCTCTACCTCGACGGCGGCT
Organism: Schumannella sp. GW821-FHT10F01; assembly: GCF_058809295.1. NCBI lineage: Bacteria > Bacillati > Actinomycetota > Actinomycetes > Micrococcales > Microbacteriaceae > Schumannella > Schumannella sp. GW821-FHT10F01. The sequence goes on along the minus strand of NZ_JBXASM010000015.1, from coordinate 29,924 downwards.
TCGGCGTCGGCAAGACCCACCTGCTCGCGGCGCTCTGGCACCTCGCGCCCGGTCGCAAGTACTTCGGCACGTTCATCGAGTTCACCGCGCTCGTCGGCGCGCTCGGCTACCAGAAGACGGTCCGCACGCTGAGCGGCGCCTCGCTGCTCGCGATCGACGAGTTCGAGCTCGACGACCCGGGCGACACGATGATGATGTCGCGGCTGCTCGGCGAGCTGGTCGAGTCCGGCACCCGCATCGCCGCCACCTCGAACACGCCGCCGAACGCGCTCGGCGAGGGGCGGTTCGCCGCGAGCGACTTCCTCCGCGAGATCTCCGCCATCGCCGACCGCTTCGACATCCTCCGCATCGACGGCGTCGACTACCGACGTCGCGAGGTGTCCGGCTCCGCCCTCGCGCTGCCGGACGACGCGGCCGTCGACGCGGCGCTGTCCGCGGACGGCGGCGAGCTCGCGGCCGACCGGTTCGACGACCTGCTCCACGCCCTCGCAGCGATCCACCCGTCGCGGTACGTGCGCCTCGTCGACGGGCTCGACGCGATCGGCATCCGCGACGTCCGCACGCTCGAGGACCAGTCGGATGCGCTGCGCTTCGTCGCGATGGTCGACCGCCTCTACGACGCGCAGGTGCCCATCCGCGCGAGCGGCGTGCCGCTCGACGAGGTCTTCGGGGCCGACATGCTCGCGGGCGGCTACCGCAAGAAGTACCTCCGCGCGGTCTCGCGGCTCGTCGCGCTGACGGCAGGGGATTCCCGGGCGCCTCGCGCCTGACCGGCACCGTCCCGAAATCTGCTTTTTACCTGGGCGACCCTCGCGTAACACGCGCGAAACACGGGGACGACGGCGGCGAAACACCGCGCCGGGAGACTGCCTGCGTACCAAGAGCGGTCCGCCCGATCCCGTTCAGCACCAGATCTGCACCCCCGGGCGTCGCTACCCCTGACGAGAGGTGAAAGATCGATGTTGTCCCAGGTGGTGAGTGCGGCGGCCTATGAGACGCCGCTGAACTCGCTGTGGCTGCTCGTCGCGGCTGCGCTCGTGCTGCTGATGACCCCCGGTGTCGCGTTCTTCTACGGCGGCATGGTCCGCGCGAAGAGCGTGGTCTCCATGATGATGATGAGCTTCGGCGCCATCGCGCTCGTCGCGGTGCTGTGGGTGCTCTACGGCTACTCGATGGCGTTCACGTCGGGCAGCGACTGGCTGATCCCGCACGTGCTCGGCAACCCGTTCACGAACGCGGGCCTGATCCCGCAGCTGACGGCCGTCGACGGCGGACCGGACCTCAACGCGCTCGCGTTCGCCGGCTTCCAGGCGACCTTCGCGATCATCACGGTGGCCCTGATCTCCGGCGCCATCGCCGACCGTGCCAAGTTCGGCTCCTGGATGATCTTCGCGGGCATCTGGGTCACGATCGTCTACTTCCCCGTCGCGAGCTGGGTGTTCAACTTCACCCTCGGCGACAAGGGCCTCACCGACGGCGGCTGGATCGTCTACGGCCTGGGCGTGAACGACTTCGCCGGCGGCACGGCGGTGCACATCAACGCCGGTGCCGCGGGTCTCGCACTGGCGCTCGTGCTCGGCAAGCGCGTCGGGTTCGCGAAGGGCATGGCCAAGCCGCACAACGTGCCGCTGACCCTGCTCGGCGCCTCGCTGCTCTGGTTCGGCTGGTTCGGCTTCAACGCCGGATCCGAGGCCGCCGTCGACGGCATCGCCGCCCTGGCGTGGATCAACACCCTCGCCGCCCCGGCCGCCGCGACGCTCGGCTGGCTCATCGTCGAGAAGATCAAGGACGGCAAGCCCACCTCGATCGGCGCCGCCTCCGGTGCCGTCGCGGGCCTCGTCGCGATCACCCCGGCGTGCAACATCCTCACGCCCTTCTGGGCCATCGTGCTCGGCATCCTCGCCGGCGCGGTCTGCGCCCTGGCGATCGACCTCAAGTTCAAGCTCGGCTTCGACGACTCGCTCGACGTGGTGGGCATCCACCTCGTCGGCGGCATCATCGGCACGCTCTACATCGGCATCTTCGGCACCGGCATCGGCCTCATCGACACCGGCAGCCTGAAGCAGCTCGGCGCGCAGGCCGTCGGCGCCTTCGCCGTGCTGATCTTCTCCTTCGTGGTGACGTTCATCATCGGCTGGGTCATCCAGAAGACGATCGGCTTCCGCATCACGAACGAGGACGAGGTCGCCGGCGTGGACACCATGGTCCACGGCGAGGAGGGCTACGCCCTCGCCGAGTGAGCACGATCGGATGAGCGCGGCCGGGTGAGCCCGGTCGCGTGAACCCGGCGGAGCGATCCGCGAACACAGCACGCATCGGGGTGCCGTCTCTCAGGAGGCGGCACCCCGATAGCGTGTGCGAGGAGCACGGGAGGCGCGATGGATCCGGCAGCAGCGGTGGCCGCCGCCGCGGCGATCGCGCTCGCGGCACTCGGGGCCGTGCTGCTCCGGGTCGGGCCGCGGCAGGTGCTCTGGACGGCCGTGCTCACGCTCTGCGCCGTCGTGATGACGACGGCGCTCGGCGGCCTCACCGGCGTGCTGGCGCCGACGATCGCCGTGTCGATCTCCGTCGGCGCCGCCCCGATCGGCATCGCGCTCTCGGCCGCCGCCCGCGCCGCCGAGGTGCCCCGCGTGCTCGCACTCGTCGCGGCCGGGCTGTGGGGCGGCATCCTCGTGCCCGCGGCGCTGGTCGGCCCGCAGGCCGCCGTGCGGCTCTGCCCGCCCACCACCTGCGTCGTGTCCGACTTCGGCGGTGCGCTGGCGCTCGTCGTCGGCCTCGGCGCCTTCCTGCTGGTGCCGGCCTCCCTCATCCGGATGCCGGACTCCGCCGCGATCGCGCCCCGGCCGCGCGGTACGCAGCTCGCGCTGGCGCTGGCGGCGTGGGCGGCGTTCGCCGTGTGGCTCGCCGCGCTCGAGGGCGCCGTCGACGAGTACACGCCCCGGCTGCTGCTGGCGGCCGTGCTGGCCCCGGCGGCCGGCGCGATCGGCTGGCTGCTCGTCGACCGCATCCGCGGCATCGACGCCACGCTGGGCCGCGCGCTGCGGCTGGGGCTGCTCGCGGGGGCCGGGGGAGTGATCGGCCCCGTCGCGGACATCACGACGCCCTATACGCCCCTGCTCGGGCTCATCTGCGGCGTCGCCGGCGCGCTGACGCACGACGCGCGCGGCCTCGCCCGCGCGCGACCGGCCGTCCGGGGCGCGGTCACCGCGATCGTCGTCGGCACCATCGGGCTGGCGGGCACCGGCATCCTCGGCCAGGCGCTCGGCTTCGTCTTCGCCGCGCGCGTCGATGTGCTCGGCACGCAGCTGCTCGCCGTCATCGCGACGATCGCGGTCGGCGTGCTGCTCTCCGCACCGGTGACCGTGCTGGCCGGACTCGCCCGGCCGGCGTCGCCGGACCCCGCGCGCCCTGGGCGTCGCCGGGGAGCCGGAGGAGCGTCGTCCGCGTCCCGGTAGACCGGACGCATGACCGGAACCCGGGACCGCAACCTCCAGGCCCAGCAGCACGTCGGCGAGCTCCTCGTCGCCCGCGAGATCGATCGCCTCGGCGAGGTGTTCGCCGAGGACGTGGTCGATCACGATCCGGCTCCCGGCGCGCCGTCGGGCGTCGCCGGCATCCAGGCGTTCTGGCGGGACTTCTTCGCCGCCTTCCCCGACGCGGAGGTCGAGCCGCTCGTGGTGTCGGCCGACGACGAGCACGTCACGGCCGTCTTCGACATCTCCGCGACGCACACCGGCGACTTCCAGGGCCACGCGCCGACCGGCCGGCGGTTCCGCATCCGGGGTATCCAGGTCGGCCGCTTCGAGGACGGGAAGCTCGTGGAGCGGTGGGGCTCCAGCGACGAGCTCGGCCTGCTCGGGCAGCTCGGACTGCTCCCGGCCTGACCTCCGGCGCTCCGCACACGACGAAGCCCCCGGGCACCGCTCTCACGAGCGCTGCCGGGGGCTTCTGCGGTGGGCGATACCAGACTCGAACTGATGACCTCTTCGGTGTGAACGAAGCGCGCTACCAACTGCGCCAATCGCCCGCTCCGGACGATTCTGCCACATCCGGAGCCCGGTCCGAGACGCGGACACCGGGCGGCGGGACCGCGGCGACGCGCCGCGTCGTCACCGGTTTTGCGTCGCTCTGGCGATCGGGTACAGTCGTTCGAGCACCGGGAAACCGGCGCGAAATGCGGATGTGGCGCAGTGGTAGCGCATCACCTTGCCAAGGTGAGGGTCGCGAGTTCGAATCTCGTCATCCGCTCGAGTGAAGGCTCACCGGTCCTTCGGGCCGCTCCTGGTGGCGTGGCCGAGAGGCGAGGCAGCGGCCTGCAAAGCCGTCCACACGGGTTCGAATCCCGTCGCCACCTCACTCTGTTGAACGGCATCACGCTGAACGACACGGACAACTCAATTGCTCTTGATGAGCGCGATTGGCGCAGCGGTAGCGCGCTTCCCTGACACGGAAGAGGTCACTGGTTCGATCCCAGTATCGCGCACTGATCAAAACCCCCGACGTTCCGGGGGTTTTGTCGTATCCGGGCACGTATCGCCGGTCGCGTGCAATCCACGTGCAATCCGGGCGCGAAGTTTTGGTCTGCAACATGCGGATCGACCGATCGGTAGCGCCGGGTGCCGCCGCCGGATGACAGCCCGGCTATGAGGGCTTCGCTGCTTTGGATCGGTGCTCCCGCGGGACTCACCGATCGAGCGGGTGCGGCCAACCCGCGGCTCCGGCCCGCGCCAGGATCAGGTCGCGCACGAAATAGATCATCGGCCCGCCTAGGTCACGGACGGTGTCTGTCGACGGGCGGGCTGCGCCGACGCTTGCGTGCACGAGCTTGCTCCGCACACGGTAGGCGTGACGGAAGAAATCGGCGGCGGACTGCTCGCCATATCGACGCGGATCGAGCGTCGCTGCGAGCTTGCGGCCTGCCGCGCTGATCGACTCCAAACGCAGATCCTTGATCGCGCCCTGCAAGCTCGCGCGTTCGCTGGGATCGACGTCTGTCCGAGCGGCGAGCTGTGTGGCGAACCCCTGCACCAGATCGAGCGCGACTCCTTCGCGCGGCGCTCGTTCGATCAGGGCCTCGACCGCGGACATGAGCATGAGGAATCGAGCGTCCGCGTCGCCGGCGACGCTCTCCGCGATGCAGTAGAGGTCGAACGCGAGCATCGCGCGCTCGTCCGGGACTAGCCGCTCGTGGTACGCGCGCCGGATCGCTGCCGTGGTCGCGGGTCCATTCCGAATCGCGGTTCCGTTTGCCTCGAACCGGCCCCAGACCGGAGTGGGATCCTCGGGAACGACCAGCAACCCGGGCTGATCGCCGTAGACGCGCACGGCACCACCCACTGCATCTGCTGCGGCCTGCATGAAGCTCTCCGAGAGCGTGGTGCCACCGCGGGGTGATCGCGATTCGAGGTTGGCAGGAGTCAGCTCCGCCATACAGCCGATCGCCAGCGCGTGAACCCAGCGCTGCCCCTCAGAGCGCGCATCGTCCTCGGAGGCGTAGCCCTCGCCGCGGAGAGCGAACCGCTCCGCGTCTACGACGTTCCCGTCATGCGCGCCCCGGATCACCACGCGACCGACAGGTCCCTCGCTGAGCACGATCTCGCGCTCGGGATGCCCGATCCTGTTGCCTTCGGCGATTTGGAACCGGTGGCGAAACATGAACGTCATGCGAGTCTCACGAGCCCGCACGACGGGCATTCCTAGCGCGGCGCGGCCGACGTGCCGGCGACCTCCATCTGCACAAGGCACTGCGGGCGGCTCGGCGTCTCGGGCAGATCGTCCATGACCTCTACGTACGATCGCGCCGTGGACAGTCGCTACATGCGCGAGCACATGGACGTTTCGAGGAGCCTCGAGAGAGTACTTATGGAGCGTCGGCCGCTCCCCGTGCGGCTGTGGGTCGCATCCGGCGTGCTGGCAGCGATCGCAGTCGCACTCGGCCTGGGTCTCTGGTGTCTCTGGTACGTCGACGCCGTGGCGGCTGCCCTCGCGACCTATGTCGCCGGTTTGATCGCCGACGAGACCATGCGTCGCCGAAAGCGACGCGCGGAGGAGCGAGGGCTACGCGACCAGCTGCGCTACTACGAGTCCCGCTAACGCTTCCCGTTAGGCGCGCTTGATCGGCTGCGCTGCGGCATCGTCGCGAGGTGCGCCTGCCAGGCGGCGACGGATGCCTCGTCGCCAGTCGGCCATTCTCCGATCGGCTCGCGCGCACCGCGCAGCGTCACCTCGTATCGGCCCGGCCCGCGCCACCGGATGTGCGCGTAGGGCTCCGCGCTGCGACCGTTCCGGCAGGCCCACATGATTGGGAATGCGTTGCCCCGCGGGTGCCAATCGACCGGCACGCTGACCTCCATCTATTGATGCCCCGGCCAGCGCTACCACCGTAGTCGTGCGCGCCGACGGTGCGACATGATGCTTGTCGCACGTCGGAGATGTCAGGGAGAGTGACCGCCCATGGCCCTGTTTGGGTTCGGTAAGAAGAAGAAGATGCCCACGGATGCGAAGTCCGTGGCATTCCGTGGTGCCTGGGTTGCCGCCAACGCGATCCAGGCAACCTACGACCACGAGGTCACATTCGTGATCGATGACATCGAGTACGTCGACCGCGCGACGTCTGATCTCGCAGCGACGGGCACCGTCGACGACAAGCGCGACACTCTCGCCATGTTCGCGATGCTGCTCGGCGAGATCATGGTGCGGAACGACGGTGCCGAGTGGGTCGACCTCGACAAGAAGCAGCGCGCCGAGTACGGAGTGGCGGTCATGCTGAAGCTCCCCTCGGGTCTCCTCGCGAATCCGATCGGTGCGGTCTTCCGGAACGCGGAAGACCCGACGCGTTCGGCTGTCGCGTTCCGTGAGCAAGCTCTCCAGCTCAAGAAGTCCTGATCTAGAGCAAGCTCTTCCACTCCTCTGCGACGCCCGCGCGCACCTCGGCCGGGAGCGACGCACCGCTGGTGCCGACGCACCGCTGATGCCGACGCACCGCTGATGCCGACGCACCGCTGATGCCGACGCACCGCTGATGCCGACGCACCGCTGATGCCGACGCACCGCTGATGCCGACGC
>NZ_JBXASM010000015.1:0-22759 GCF_058809295.1 Schumannella sp. GW821-FHT10F01 | reverse complement strand
ACCGCTGGTGGTTCGATCCCAGTATCGCGCACCTCAGCAGGGCCCCGGCCGTTCCGATGAACGGCACCGGGGCTCTTCGCATGTCCGGGATCGGCGCGTGTTCGACGATCCTCGGCCGGCGTCGCCGCGCTCGGTCCGGCGCTTCCGGGCAGCCCCGGAGGACCGGGCGGGACGCCCCACAACGGGGGCGGGACCGGAGCGGATGCCCCTGCCTAGGTTGAGGGGTCCTCGTGCTTCGAAGGAGCCCCATGCGCCGCCTCGCCCTCGCCATCCCCGCGGTCCTCGCCATCGCGCTCAGCGGCCTGCTCGCCGCTCCCGGCGCCGCGTCCGCCGCCGACAGCACCGCGAGCTCGCTGCTGACGCAGCTCGCCGTGGCGACCCCCGACGCGACGGGATACGACCGCGACCTCTTCCCGACCTGGGTCGACGCCGACGGCGACGGGTGCAACACCCGCGCGGAGGTGCTCAAGCGCGACACGACGACGCCGATCGCCTACAGCAGCGGCTGCACGGTCTCCACCGGATCGTGGAGCTCCTGGTACGACGGCGCCACCTGGACCGCGGCGTCGGATGTCGACATCGACCACCTCGTGCCCCTGAGCGAGGCGTGGGCGTCGGGTGCCTCGGCCTGGACGCCCGCGCAGCGCACCGCGTACGCCAACAACCTCGACCAGGTCTACGCGCTCCAGGCCGTCACCGACAACGTGAACCAGTCGAAGGGCGACCGCGACCCGGCGAAGTGGATGCCGCCGGCCGCCGACGTCGCGTGCCGCTACGCGACGGACTGGGTGCTCGTGAAGTACGCCTGGTCGCTGACGATCGACACCGCCGAGCAGACGAAGCTCCAGCAGCTGCTCGGCACCGCCGGCTGCGGCGACCAGCCGGTCGTCGTGCCGACCGTCTCGGTGGCCCCGGCCACGACGACCCCGCCGACCACCGTGCCGCCCGCCGCGGCGCAGGCGATGCCGGTGTACCGCTTCTGGAGCGACCGGTACCGCGCGCACTTCTACACGATCGACCCCGCCGAGCGTGACCATGTCATCGCCACCTGGCCGACCATCTGGAGCTACGAGGGCGCGCGATACCAGGCGTTCACGACCCAGGTGCCGGGCACGGTGCCGCTCTACCGGTTCTGGAGCGACAAGCTCGGCGGCCATTTCTACACCGCGGACGCGAGCGAGAAGGCGCACGTCCAGGCGACCTACGACACCTACACCTGGGCCTACGAGCACGTCGCGTTCTACGTTTACCCGGCGGACTCCACCGAGCCGGACACGGTCGAGGTCTCCCGATTCTGGAGCGACACCCTCGGTCACCACTTCTACACGGCCGACGTGAACGAGAAGACCCACGTGCAGGCCACGTTCGCTCCGTCCGTCTGGAACTACGAGGGCGGCAAGTACCGCGTGCCGGCCCACGGCATCCCGGTGACGACGACGGCCTCGGTGGTCTGCAGCGGAAGCACCGCATCGCTGGCGATCAGCGTCTCGAACCCGAACAGCACGACCGCGCAGGTCGGCTACACCGTCGCCGGCACCTCCTACGCCTTCGCCATCGGCGGCTCGACGACGACGACCTCGGTATCGGGTCCGGCCCTGACCGAGGGCACCTCGGGCACGATCACGTTCACCGTGGACGGCGTCGCCGCCGCTCCGCAGACGTACTCGGTGCGCTGCACGACCCCGCCGCCGCCCGTGGTCACGCCGCCGGTCGTCAGTCCGCCGTCGCCGCCGATCAGCGCGACCGGCGTCACTCCCGGCGCGTTCTGCACGCCGCGCGGCGCCTACGGACGGACGACCACGGGGCTCCTGATGCAGTGCAAGCCCTCGGCGACCGACACGCGCAACCGGTGGCGCGCCGCCTGAGCACCCACGACCGGTCCACCGGGCGGCCACGGAGGACCCCTCCGGACACCCCCGAACGGGGGAGGGGCGGCACCGCGGCCCCCCACCTAGGTTGAGGCGAACTCGAACCCTGGAGCAGCCATGCGCCGTCTCGTCGTCGCCGTCCCCGCGATCCTCGCGCTGACGCTCGGCGCGCTCCTCGCGCCGGCCACCGCATCCGCCGCCGGCACCACCACGGCGAGCGCCCTGCTCTCGCAGCTCCGCGTGGAGGCGCCCGATCCGAGCGGCTACGAGCGGGCGCAGTTCCGGATGTGGTTAGACTCGGACCAGGACGGCTGTGACACGCGATCCGAGGTGCTCGAGCGCGACAGCGCGGTCCCGGTCACCACGGCGGGCACCGCTCCGTCGCGCTGCCCCGTGACGGGCGGCTCCTGGACCTCGTGGTACGACGGTGTGAACCGAACCGCCGCATCGCAGCTGGAGATCGACCACCTCGTGCCGCTCGGCGAGGCATGGGCCTCCGGCGCGGCGAACTGGTCGGAGCAGACGCGGTGGTCGTACGCGAACAACCTCGATCAGGATTTCGCCCTTCAGCCGATCGGCACCGCGGTGTTCCAGGCGAAGGGCGACCGGGATCCTGCGCAGTGGATGCCGCCGTCGGCATCCGCCGCCTGCCGCTATGCCACCGACTGGGTGCGGGTGAAGTACTCGTGGACCCTCTCGATCGACTCCGCCGAGAAGACGAAGCTCGCGCAGGTGCTGGGCACGGCCGGCTGCGGCGATCAGAGCGTCTCGCTCCCGGACGTTTTCGCGAACCCCACGTCGCCGCAGCCCACCCCGGTCTACCGCTTCTGGAGCGACCGCTACCGCTCGCACTTCTACACGATCGACCCCGTCGAGCGGGACCACGTCTCGCAGACCTGGCCGACCATCTGGAGCTGGGAGGGCCAGCGCTACATGGCCTACACCCGGCAGGTGCCGGGAACCGTGCCCCTGTACCGATTCTGGAGCGACAAGCTCGGCGGGCACTTCTACACCGCGGACCCGGACGAGAAGGCGCGCGTCCAGGCGACCTACGACTCCCACACCTGGGCTTACGAGCACGTCGCGTTCTACGTCTACCCGGACGACACGACAGAGCCGGGCACGGTTGAGGTCTCGCGATTCTGGAGCGACACACTCGGACATCACTTCTACACCGCGGACGTCAACGAGCGGGATCACGTGCAGGCGACGTTCGCGCCGTCCGTCTGGAACTACGAGGGCGCCCGGTTCCGGGTCCCGGGCCGAGGCATCCCGCTGTCCGGCAGTGCGACGGCGACCTGCTTCGGCATGACCGACACGCTGTCGATCACCCTGAACAACCCGAACAACGACGCGATCAACGTCGGCGTCTCGGTTCCCGGAGCCACCTACTTCGAGGTGATCATCCCTGCCACGACCTCGGGCTTCCGGGTCCAGGGACCCGGAATCGCATCAGGGTCGAAGGGCACGGTGTCGATCACCTCCGGCGTCGTCCCCTGGCTCCAACTGCCCTACGCCGCAGCGTGTCCGGTGGCTCCGGCGCCGCCGCCGATCGTCTCCTCTCCCGTGACGCCGGGCGCGCCCTGCTCGCCGCTGGGTGCGCTCGGGCGCGACAAGTTCGGGCTCCTCATGTCCTGCAAGCCCTCCGGTTCCGGCTCGGGTTCGCTCACCGTCTCGCGCAACCTCTGGATCTACGAGACCTGACCCGTCCGTCCCGCCCGCACCATCACCCCGCGATCGACTCCCGCACGCCGTCCGGCGTATCGAGGAACGGCAGCACCGCGGCGAGCACCTGATCGGTGTGCGAAATGCCGAAGAAGTGCGACGTGCCGGGGAAGACCGCGAGCTGCGACGACGGCAGGCCGGCGAAGTCGGCGTTGACGTCGCCGCCGCGCAGACGGAGGAAGCGGACGGCGTGCTCCAGCTTCACCATGTCGCCGTCGCCGACCGTGATGAGCGTCGGGGCGGTGATGCCCGCGATCTCGTCGTCGGTCCAGCCGCGGTCGCCGGCGAGGAAGGCGCCGATCTTGTCGAGCAGCGTCTGCAGATGCTCGCGGTCGGGGTGCGGCGACAGCGCCAGGTAGTTCTGCTCCATCGGGCTGCCGGCGATCATGTCGACCGTCATGGCGCCGACGGCAGCCGCGTTCTCGCCGCGCTCCCCGTCGCGGTCGAACGCGATCGATCCGACGATGAGCCGGCGCACCAGCTCCGGGCGGCGGACGGCGAGCTCGATGGCCACCGCGCCGCCGAGGCTGAAGCCGAACACGTCGGCGAGGTCGATGCCGAGGTGCTCCAGCACGGCGGCGACGTCGGCGGCGAGGCCGGCCGGGGCGAGCGGACGGTCGATGTCGTTCGTGCGGCCGTGGCCCTGCAGGTCGATGGCGACGATCCGCCGGCCGGCGGCGAGGGCCGGCAGCAGGTGCGCCCACTGCATCCCCGAGTCGTAGAGCCCGCCGTGCAGCAAGACCAGCGGGGTGCCGCCCTCGCCGTACAGCGCGTAGTGGATGCGGAGTCCGCCGACGGCGACGTAGCCGGTCTCGACGGGCTCGGGGGCGGTGGCGGACGGATCGGTCACGGGACGCTCCTCGGACGGCGCTGGCGGGATGACTCCACGGTGCCACGCCGCGGCCCCGGCGGCCAGAGCGGATCGCCCTCGTGCCGAGGCACCCCGATCCGCACTCGTGGCTGAGCCGCCCGGGGACTACCCTCGCGGCCATGAGCGACGACGCCGACCACCCCGTGCAGGAGCCCCGCCTCGTGCACCGCGACCTCGTCCGCACCGCCGGCGTCACGGCCGAGACGTCGATGGCGCGACTCGCGCCCGACCTGCTCGATGCCGGCCGGCGGCTCGCCGACGCCCTGAGCCGAGCCGGCGTGCCGTCGACCCCGCCGCCGATCTGGCGCTACCGCGAGATCGACATGGCCGCCCGGCTCGTGGTCACCGCCGCGATCGCCGTGCCCGACGACGCGGTCATGCCCGACGACGTCGAGGCGGACGTACTGCCGGCGGGGGACTACGTCGTGCTGGAGCACACCGGGCATCCCGACTCGCTCGAGGCCGCCACCGGCCGCGTGCTCGACTGGGGCGCGGCGCACGGCGTCGAATGGGATGCCGACGGCGACCGCTGGGGCAGCCGGATCGAGGAGTACCTCACCGATCCGGATCTCGAGCCCGACCTGACCCGCTGGGTCACGCGCATCGCCATCCGCGTGCGGAAGGGCTGACCTCCCCGCGCGGCTAGGCTCGGGATGTGAGTTCTCAGACCGGATTCGACCTCTTCCCCGACCGCTCCGTCATCGCCCTGCGCGTGAACGGCGAGCTCAAGGACAAGGCGACGACGGTCGGGACGACGGACGCCGTCGAGCCGGTCACCGCCGAGTCGCCGGACGGCCTCGCCATCCTGCGCCACTCGACCGCGCACGTGCTCGCGCAGGCGGTGCAGTCGATCAACCCGGAGGCGAAGCTCGGCATCGGCCCGCCGATCCAGGACGGCTTCTACTACGACTTCGACGTCGAGACCCCGTTCACCCCGGAGGACCTCGCCGCCGTCGAGAAGGAGATGGAGCGGATCATCCGCTCCGGCCAGCGCTTCCAGCGCCGCCCGGTCTCCGACGACGAGGCGCGGCGCGAGCTCGCCGGCGAGCCGTACAAGCTCGAGCTCATCGGGCTCAAGGGCGGCGCGTCGACGGGCGACTCCGGTGAGTCGGTCGAGGTCGGCGCGGGCGAGCTGACCATCTACGACAACGTCGACAGCGCGTCGGGCGAGGTCGTCTGGCGCGACCTCTGCCGCGGCCCCCACGTGCCGAACACCGGCGCGCTCCGCGGCGGCTGGAAGCTCATGCGCTCGGCCGGCGCCTACTGGCGCGGCTCGGAGAAGAACCCGCAGCTGCAGCGGATCTACGGCACCGCGTGGCCGACGAAGGACGAGCTGAAGGCGTATCTGAACCGCCTCGAGGAGGCCGCGAAGCGCGACCACCGCAAGCTCGGCCAGGAGCTGGATCTGTTCTCGTTCCCGGACGAGATCGGCTCCGGACTGTCGGTCTGGCATCCGAAGGGCGGCGTCGTCCGGATGGAGATGGAGCAGCACGCGCGCCGTCGGCACGTCGAGGCGGGCTACACCTACGTGTACACGCCGCACATCTCGAAGAAGGACCTGTTCATCACCTCGAACCACCTGGTGACGTACAAGGAGGGCATGTTCCCGCCGATCGTCATGGACGAGGAGCGCGACGCGGACGGCCACGTCACCAGGCAGGGCGTCGAGTACTACCTCAAGCCCATGAACTGCCCGATGCACATCCTCATCTACAAGGAGCGGGGCCGCAGCTACCGCGACCTGCCGATGCGGCTGGCCGAGAACGGCACGGTGTACCGCAACGAGCTCTCCGGCGCGCTGCACGGGCTGACCCGCGTGCGCGGCTTCACCCAGGACGACTCGCACCTGTTCGTCACCCCCGAGCAGCTCGAGGCGGAGACCACCAAGGTGCTCGACTTCGTCATCTCGATGCTGCGCGACTTCGGCCTCGACGACTTCGAGCTCGAGCTCTCGATGAAGGACGACGAGAAGTCGAAGTGGATCGGCTCGGACGAGTTCTGGGAGTACTCGACGGGCGCGCTGCGGAACGTCGCGCGCGCATCCGGGCTCAAGCTCACCGAGGTGCCGGGCGAGGCCGCGTTCTACGGGCCGAAGATCGACCTGAAGACCCGCGACGCCATCGGCCGCGTCTGGCAGCTGTCGACCGTGCAGGTCGACGTGAACCTGCCGGAGCGCTTCGAGCTGGAGTTCACCGACCGCGACGGCCAGAAGAAGCGGCCGATCATGATCCACCGCGCGCTGTTCGGGTCGATCGAGCGCTTCTTCGCCATCCTGCTCGAGCACTACGCCGGGGCGTTCCCGGTCTGGCTCGCGCCGGTGCAGGTGGTCGGCATCCCGGTGTCCGACCAGCACGCGGACTACCTGCTCGAGGTCGTCGACCGACTCCGGGCGAAGGGCGTGCGCGCCGAGCTCGACTCGAGCGACGAGCGGATGCAGAAGAAGATCCGCACGCACACCCAGCAGAAGGTGCCGTTCCAGCTCATCGCCGGCGAGAAGGACCACGACGCGGGCACGGTGAGCTTCCGCTACCGCGACGGGCACCAGGACAACGGCGTGCCGGTCGAGGACGCCATCGCCCGCATCGTCGAGGCGATCGAGACGAAGGCCCAGGTCTGATGACGGACGGCGCGGGCGACGCGGACGACGGCGTCCGCGTCGACCCGTCGTCGGCCTTCGCCGGCGACCCGGACGGCCTGCAGCGGCTCTGGACGCCGCACCGGATCGCGTACATCGAGTCGGGCGCCGCCGCCCCCGGTGACGAGTGCGTGTTCTGCACCGCGCCGACGAGGTCGGACGAGGACGCGCTCATCGTGCACCGGGGCGAGCTCGCCTACGTGCTGCTGAACCTGTTCCCGTACAACAGCGGGCACCTGCTCGTCTGCCCGTACCGCCACGTCGCCACCTACGACCTGGCGACGCCGGAGGAGACGGCCGAGATCGCGTCGATCACGCAGACCGCGATGCGCGTGCTGTCGGCGACGTCGCACCCGCACGGCTTCAACATCGGCATGAACCAGGGCGCCGTCGCGGGCGCCGGGATCGCCGGGCACCTGCACCAGCACGTGGTGCCGCGCTGGGCCTCCGACGCGAACTTCTTCCCGATCATCGCGGAGACGAAGGCCATCCCGAAGCTGCTCGGCGAGACCCGCCAGGAGCTCGCGGACGCCTGGCCGGCGTAGCCACGGCCGAGCCGGTCCTCGGCTCCCCGAGCTCGTCGAAGGGTCCGATTCTTCGCGATCGGCCCGCTCGCGGACGCGACAGCGCCCCCGCCGGATTCCTACAGTCGGCGCCATGACCGACACCATCGCTCCCGAGACCCCCGTCACCGGCACGGACCGCGTCAAGCGCGGGCTCGCCGAGATGCTCAAGGGCGGCGTCATCATGGACGTCGTCACGGCTGAGCAGGCCCGCATCGCGGAGGACGCCGGCGCGACCGCCGTCATGGCGCTCGAGCGGGTGCCCGCCGACATCCGCGCGCAGGGCGGCGTGGCCCGGATGAGCGACCCCGACCTCATCGACCAGATCATCGCGAGCGTGAGCATCCCGGTGATGGCGAAGGCCCGCATCGGCCACCTCGTCGAGGCGCAGGTGCTGCAGGAGCTCGGCGTCGACTTCATCGACGAGTCGGAGGTGCTCTCGCCCGCCGACTACGAGAACCACATCGACAAGCGCGGCTTCACGACCCCGTTCGTCTGCGGCGCGACCGAGCTCGGCGAGGCGCTGCGGCG
Source organism: Schumannella sp. GW821-FHT10F01 (assembly GCF_058809295.1). Classification (NCBI taxonomy): domain Bacteria; kingdom Bacillati; phylum Actinomycetota; class Actinomycetes; order Micrococcales; family Microbacteriaceae; genus Schumannella; species Schumannella sp. GW821-FHT10F01. The sequence continues at coordinate 14,566 of NZ_JBXASM010000015.1, read as the reverse complement.
GATCACCGAGGGCGCGGCGATGATCCGCTCGAAGGGGGAGGCCGGCACCGGCGACGTGTCGGAGGCCACGAGGCACATCCGCACGATCACCTCGGAGATCCGCGCGCTGGCCGCCCGCAGCCGCGACGAGCTCTACGTCGCCGCCAAGGAGCTCCGCGCGCCGTACGAGCTCGTCGCCGAGGTCGCCGAGCGCGGCGCGCTGCCGGTGCCGCTGTTCACGGCCGGCGGTGTCGCGACGCCCGCCGACGCGGCGCTGATGATGCAGCTCGGCGCCGACGGGGTGTTCGTCGGCTCGGGCATCTTCAAGTCCGGCGACCCGGCGGCGCGCGCCGCCGCGATCGTGCGCGCGACCGCCCAGTTCGACGACCCGCGGGCGATCGCGGACGCGTCGCGCGGCCTCGGCGAGGCCATGGTCGGGATCAGCGTCGCCGACCTGCCGGCCCCGCACCGCCTGGCGGAGCGCGGGTGGTAGCCGCCCCCCGCATCGGCGTGCTCGCGCTGCAGGGCGGCGTGCGCGAGCACCTCGCCGTGCTGGCGCGGCTCGGCGCGGCGGCGGTGCCGGTCCGACGTCCCGGTGACCTCGACGAGGTGGTCGGACTGGTCCTGCCCGGCGGCGAGTCGGCGGTGATCGACCGGCTCGCGCGCGAGCTCGGGCTGGCGGAGCCGATCCGGGCGCGCATCGCATCGGGGATGCCGGTCTACGGCACCTGCGCCGGTCTGATCCTGCTGGCAGACCGGGTGCTCGACGGCGCGCCCGGCCAGCGCAGCCTCGGTGGGCTCGACGTCACCGTGCGCCGCAACGTCTTCGGCCGGCAGAACGAGTCGTTCGAGACCGACCTGACGATCCCGGCGCTGGGGGAGCGTCCGGTGCACGCCGTCTTCATCCGGGCGCCCGCGGTCGAGGAGGTCGGCGCCGGGGTGACCGTGCTCGCCGCGCTCCCGGACGGCCGCGCGGTCGCCGTCGAGCAGGGCACGCTGCTCGCGACCGCCTTCCACCCCGAGGTCGCCGACGGCGAGACGCGCTTCCACGAGCGGCTCCTCGCGAGCGTGCGGGCGGCCTGAGGGCTCCGACTTTCGGACGAGATCCGGCCTGCGACGGGTCCGCCGGCACCGAGGGCGTCATAGCGTGATCGGCATGCAGCCGCTCCTGATCCGCTCCGCCCCCTGGGTGCCCCCGATCGCGGCCGTCGTCATCGCACTCACCGGGGCGCTGTCGATGATCTCGACGTTCCCTGAGGGCCTGATCCCCCTGCTCGCCGCCTGCGCGGCCGTCGGACTGGCCATCCGCCTCCCCGTCGCCGCGCTGGGCGCCCTCGCCGTCACCGCCGCCTCCGCCATCCTGCTCGGGGTGATCGTGAGCCCGTCGACGATCACCGTCGTCACCGACGCCGTCGGCCCGATCGTGAACATGCAGGCGCTGACCTATCCCTCCTCGAGCGGCTACGCGCCGGTCTACGTCGCCGTCGCCCTCGCCGTCGGGCTCCTCGCCGCCGCCCACCGCGGTCGGATCCGGTGGTCGTCCCTCGTCGCCGCGGTGCTCGCGCCGCCGCTGGCCTCGGCGCCGTTCTGGAGCGGCGTCGGGGGCGGCGGCGGCGCGATCGTGCCGACGCTGCTCATCGCCGTGGGCCTCGTCGCCTGGGGCACGGGGGTCGCGGTGCGCGAGGCGCTGGACCGTCTCGAGGCGCTCCGCGAGACCGCCCGGGTCACGTCCCGCCTCGAGACCACGGAGAGCTCGCTCGCCCTCGCCGACGAGCGCAACCGCATCGCGCAGGAGATGCACGACGTCGTCGCGCACTCGCTCGCCGTGATCGTGGCGCAGGCCGACGGGGCCCGCTACCTCGAGACCTCCCGGCCCGCGGCGATGGCGACGGCGCTCGAGTCCATCGCCCAGTCGGCGCGCACGGCCCTGGTCGACGTGCAGGGGATGATCGACGGCATCGTCGACGGCACGGAGGCCCCGCAGCCCACGCTCGACGAGCTCCCGGCCCTCGTCGACGGCGTCCGCGACGCCGGGCTCGGCGTGGTGCTCACGACCGCCGGCGAGCCGGAGCCGCTCGGGCCGGCGCAGCAGGCGGCCGTGTACCGGATCGTGCAGGAGGGCCTCACGAACGCCCTGCGGCACCGCGGCCGAGGCTCCGCGGCGGACCTCGTGCTCGACTGGCGCGGACCCGGCCTCTCCATCCAGCTCGTCTCCCACGGCACCGGGGAGCGCAGCGACGAGCCGACCGAGGGCGGCGGGCGCGGGCTGCCGGGCATGGCCGAGCGCGCCCGGCTCGCCGGCGGCTGGCTCGCGGCCGGCTTCGACGACTCGGGCGATCACCGCACGACGGCCTTCGTCCCGTTCCGCGCAGCCGAGTCGCCGGCGACGGCGGGCGTCGCCGCGCCGGCGGAGGCGCCCGCGTGATCCGCGTGCTCGTCGCCGACGACCAGCGGCTGTTCCGCGACGGCGTCGCGATGCTGCTCGAGTCGCAGGCCGATCTCGAGCTCGCCGCCACGGCCGCGACCGGGTCCGAGGCGGTGACGGCCTCCGAGCGCACCCGGCCCGACGTCGTGCTCATGGACATCCGGATGCCGGGGATGGACGGCCTCGCCGCGACGGAGGCGATCCTCGCGCGGCCGGCGCCGCCCCGCATCATCGTGGTGACCACGTTCCGCCGCGACGAGGCCGTGGCACGGGCCATCCGCTCGGGCGCTGCGGGCTTCGTCACGAAGGACGCGCAGCCGGAGTTCCTGCTGGCCGCGATCCGCACGGTCCACGCCGGGCAGGCGGTCATCGCGCCCGCGGCGACCTTCGACCTGCTCGCCCGGTTCGGGGCGGACGCGCGACCCGCTCGACCCGACGCGATCGCCGGACTGTCCCCGCGCGAGACCGAGATCTTCCTCCTGGTCGCGAAGGGCCTCTCGAACGCCGAGATCGCGGCCGACGCGTTCGTGGAGGAGACGACCGTGAAGACGCACATCGGCGCGATCCTGTCGAAGCTCGGGCTCCGCAGCCGCGTGCAGGTGGTGGCGTTCGCCTGGGAGAACGGGCTCGTCGGCTGAGCCGTTCCTAGCCTGGCGGCATGAAGGTCTACTCCGACTTCCCCCTCCGCCGCACCGCGCAGATCGCCGCGGACCTCCTGGCGCTGATCGCGCTCGGGCTCGCCGTCTGGCTCGCGCTGGCCGTGCGGGACCTCATCACCGGGCTCGCGGATGCCGGCCGCCGGCTCGAGACGGCCGGCTCGGACTTCCAGCGGACGATGCGCGACGCGGGGGAGCGGCTCGGCGACGTGCCGCTCGTCGGCGACGGCATCCGGCGGCCGTTCGACGACGCCGCGGGCGCGGGATCGACGCTCGCCGACGCGGGACGCACGCAGCAGGACGTCGTCGCGACCGCGGCCGGCGTCGTGCCGGCCCTCATCGTCGTGCTCGCGGTCGTCGCCGTGCTCTGGCTCTGGCTGCGGCGCCGGCTGCGCTTCGTGCGCCGCGCCACCTCGGCGGCCCGCCTGCTGCGACTCGCCGACGGCGCCGACCTGCTCGCGCTCCGCGCGCTCGCGACCGCGCGCGCCGCCGACCTCGAGCGGATCTCCCCGACCCCGGCCGCCGCCTGGCGCGCGGCGGATCCGGGAGCGGTCCGCGGGCTCGCCGCGCTCGAGCTGCGGCGATCCGGCATCCGCCTGGCCCCGGCCTCCCCGCCCGCTCGGTAGACTGGACGGCGGTCTTCCGCGCCCCGGGGCGCGATCCCAGCCCGACAGCGAGAGGAGCACCGTGAGCGGTCATTCCAAGTGGGCCACCACCAAGCACAAGAAGGCGGTCATCGACCAGCGCCGTGCGAAGTCGTTCGCGAAGCTCATCAAGAACATCGAGGTGGCCGCGAAGATCGGCGGCGCCGACCTCTCCGGCAACCCGACGCTCGTCGACGCCGTGCAGAAGGCCAAGAAGACCTCGGTGCCGAACGACAACATCGACCGCGCGATCAAGCGCGGTGCCGGCCTCTCCGGCGAGAGCGTCGACTACGCGACGATCATGTACGAGGGCTACGGCCCGAACGGCGTCGCGTTCTACATCGAGTGCCTCACCGACAACAAGAACCGCGCGGCGGCCGAGGTGCGCACGGCGATGTCGCGCAACGGCGGCACGCTGGCCGACCCGGGCAGCGTCGCCTACAACTTCAGCCGCAAGGGCGTCATCTCGATCACGAAGGCGGACGGCGTCTCCGAGGACTCGATCCTCGAGGCGGTCATGGACGCCGGCGTCGAGGACGTCGTCGACCAGGGCGGCGGCTTCGAGGTCATCACCGACCCGTCGGAGCTCATCGCGGCCCGCACCGCCCTCCAGGGCGCCGGCATCGACTACGACTCGGCCGAGGCCGAGTTCGTGCCGAACCTGCAGGTCGAGGTCGACGCCGACACGGCCCGCAAGGTGTTCCGGCTCATCGACGCGCTCGAGGACAGCGACGACGTGCAGAACGTCTTCACGAACTTCGAGGTGCCGGCCGACGTGCAGGCCGTGCTCGACGAGGACGACTGACCCGCTCGTCCGGCTGCGACGCGCCGCCGTCATTCGAACGGATGTTCGCATGACGCGGCTAGCCTGAGCGGGTGCGCATCCTCGGCATCGACCCCGGACTCACCCGGTGCGGGGTGGGCGTCGTCGACGTGCGCCCCGACCGCCGCGTGACGCTCGTGCACGTCGGCGTGATCCGCACCGATCCCGGACTGGCGCTCGAGCGCCGGGTGCTGGCGATCGCCGAGGGCGTGCGCGCGGCGCTCGACGAGCACCGGCCGGACTCCGTCGCACTGGAGCGCGTCTTCGCCCAGCACAACGTGCAGAGCGTCATGGGCGTCGCGCAGGCGAGCGGGGTCGTGCTGCATCTCGCGGCGGAGCGGGGGCTCGCGGTCGCCCTGCACACGCCGAGCGAGGTGAAGGCCGCGATCACCGGCTACGGCGCCGCCGACAAGGCGCAGGTCGGCGCGATGGTCGCCCGGGTGCTCGGGCTCGAGGCCGCACCGAAGCCCGCCGACGCGGCGGACGCCCTCGCGATCGCGATCTGCTCCGGGTGGCGCGGCGGCGCGTCGTCCGGCGGCACCGCCTCCGGCGCGTCGTCGCTCGCGCCGGTGACCGCGCTGACCCCGGCGCAGCGCGCCTGGCAGGACGCGGCTCGACGCGCGGCCGCACCGGCAGCCGACCCGCGCCGCGACCGTAGGCTGGCCCGATGATCGCCTCCGTGCGCGGCACCGTGCTCTCCGCCGCCGGCACCGCGGTCGTCATCGAGGTCGGCGGCGTCGGGATGGCGGTGCAGGTCACCGCGCAGCACGCGCTCGCGCTCCGCATCGGCGAGGAGGCACGCCTCCACACCGCCCTCATCGTGCGCGAGGACGACCTCAGCCTGTTCGGCTTCGCCACCGCCGACGAGCTCGCGGTGTTCGACCTGCTCCGCGGCGTCACCGGCGTCGGACCGAAGTCCGCGCTCGGCGTGCTCGCGACCCTCTCCCCGTCGGAGGTCGCGCGCGCGGTCGCGACCGAGGACGACGGTGCGTTCCGCAAGGTCTCCGGCATCGGCCCGAAGACCGCGAAGCTCATCGCCGTGTCGTTGGCCGGCAAGCTGCTCGCCTTCGAGGCGGCGCCGACCCCGAGCACGCCGGCGGCGTCGACGGCCACCGCCACGGCGGCCTCCGTGCTCGCCGCGCTCGTGCAGCTCGGCTGGAACGAGAAGACCGCGGGCCAGGCGCTCGACGAGGTGCTCGCCGAGGCGGGCGACGCCGAGCTCGCCTCCGTGCCCGCCCTGCTGCGCCGCTCGCTCGCTCACCTCGGCCCGGCGCCGCTGGGCACCCGATGAGCGTGAGCACCCGATGAGCGCCGACGAGGAGCTCGTCCGCCCGGAGCCGGAGTCGGAGGCGGAGATCGCCTTCGAGGGCGCGCTCCGGCCGAAGAGCCTCGCCGAGTTCGTGGGGCAGACGAAGGTGCGCGGCCAGCTGCAGCTGCTGCTCGACGCGGCCGCCATCCAGACCCGCACGCCCGACCACATCCTGCTCGCCGGCCCACCCGGACTCGGCAAGACGACGCTGGCGATGATCGTGGCCGCCGAGAGCGCCCGCCCGCTGCGGATGTCGAGCGGCCCCGCCATCCAGCACGCCGGCGACCTCGCAGCGCTGCTGTCGAGCCTGGTGCCCGGCGAGGTGCTGTTCATCGACGAGATCCACCGGATGGCCCGCAGCGCCGAGGAGATGCTCTACCTCGCGATGGAGGACTTCCGCATCGACATCATGGTGGGCAAGGGCGCCGGCGCGACGAGCATCCCGCTCGACCTCGCGCCCTTCACGCTCGTCGGCGCGACCACCCGCTCCGGTCTACTGCCGAACCCGCTGCGCGACCGCTTCGGCTTCACCGGCCACCTCGAGTTCTACGACGACGAGGAGCTCGTGCAGGTGCTCGCGCGAGCGGCGCGCACGCTCGGGCTCGACATCCCGCCGACCTCGCTCCGCGAGATCGCCTCCCGCAGCCGCGGCACCCCGCGCATCGCGAACCGCCTGCTGCGCCGCGTGCGCGACTACGCGCTCGTACACGAGGTCGCCGCCGGCACCGAGGCCGTCGCCGCGGCCCTCGAGCTCTACGACGTCGACCCGATCGGCCTCGACCGGCTCGACCGCGCCGTGCTCGAGGCGATCCTGCGCCGCTTCGACGGCGGACCGGTCGGCCTCGGCACGCTGTCCGCCGCCGTGGGGGAGGAGGCCGACACGATCGAGTCCGTCGTCGAGCCGTTCCTGGTGCGGATCGGGATGCTCGCGCGCACCCCGCGCGGCCGCGTCGCGACGCCCCGCGCCTGGCGCCACCTCGGCCTGGAGCGGGCGCCGAGCGGGGCCCTGTTCGACGATGAACTATGATCGTCGGGAGCCGCACAGCCTCGATCGGTAGGCTTCGGCGGATCCCCCCACAGTCTTTCGGAAGGGCCCCTCGTGGACCAGAACATCCTCACCATCGGCCTCGTGCTCGTCTTCGCGGTCATGCTCATCTTCATGTTCCGCAACTCGCGCAAGCGCCAGCGGGACCAGCAGGACATGCAGTCGAAGATGGTGCCCGGCGCCGAGGTGATGACGAGCCACGGCATCTACGGGACGCTGATCTCCGTCGATGAGGACACCAACGAGGCCATCATCGAGACGACGCCCGGCACGCAGCTGCGGGTGCACCGCCAGACCCTGAGCAAGATCGTCGAGCCGACCGTGGCGGACGAGACCGCCCCGGCCGACGACGCCGACGTGCTCGAGACCGCGGACGGCGAGCCGGAGTTCGGCGAGCGGGTCGAGTCGGCCGAGGACGCGGACATCGAGACCTCCTCCGACGAGCCGGCCCCCGCGAAGGCGTCGCCCACCGCGCGCAAGAAGGCGTCCGAGTAGCCGGTAGGCTCGACGGCGGCCCGCCCGGCGGGCCCGCGTGGGGGAGCGCGCATCGCTCGTGCGATGCGGCGCCGATGAGAAAGCAGACTGTCAGTGGCAACGAGAACGACGCCGGTCCGCAAGGCCTGGCGGGGGCTCACCTGGCTCCTCGTCATCCTGGTCGTCCTGAGCGGCCTGCTGGTCGCCGGCGTCCAGTTCTGGAAGTGGGAATTCGCGCCCAAGCTGGCGCTCGACCTCCAGGGCGGCACGGAGATCATCCTCGCCCCGCAGCTCGCCGGTGATCAGCAGATCAGCGCCGAGGAGCTGACCCAGGCCGTCTCGATCATCCGCCAGCGCGTCGACGCCTCCGGCACGACCGAGGCCCAGGTGCAGACCCAGGGCTCGCGCAACGTCGTCGTGTCGATCCCCGGCACGCCGGACGAGGCCACCCTCGACCGCATCAAGTCGTCGTCGAAGCTCGAGTTCCGCCCGGTGCTGCTGACCACGCAGGCGGCCACGGCCTCGTCGTCGCCGAGTGCGAGCGCGGATGCCGGCCTCAGCGACACGCCGACCGCGAAGCCCTCGAACCCGAGCGACCTGTCGTGGGTCACGCCGGCGCAGCAGGCGAAGTACGACGCGTTCCAGTGCGCGGATGTCACCGCGAGCGGCGCGAACACCGCGCCCGCCGCGAAGCCGCTCGTCACCTGCGACGACGCCGGCGCGTTCAAGTACCTCCTCGGCCCGGTCGAGGTGAAGGGCTCGGACATCACCGACTCCTTCAACGGCACCGTGCAGTCCTCGTCCGGCGTCAGCACCGGCGAGTGGGCCGTCACCATGAAGTTCGACGGCGAGGGCGCCGCCGCGCAGAAGACGATGACCACCCGGCTCATCTCGCTCGAGGCGCCGCGCAACCAGTTCGCCGCCGTGCTCGACGGCCGCGTCATCACCGCGCCGGCCGTGCAGGGCGTCACCAGCGACCAGGCGCAGATCACCGGCTCGTTCACGCAGGAGACCTCGAAGGCCCTCGCCGACCAGCTGAAGTTCGGCGCGCTGCCGATCGGCTTCACGGTGCAGAGCCAAGACACGATCTCGGCGACGCTCGGCTCGAGCCAGCTGCAGAGCGGCCTCATCGCCGGCCTCATCGGCCTGATCCTGGTCGTGATCTACTCGCTGTTCCAGTACCGCCTGCTCGGCTTCGTCACGATCTTCTCGCTCGTCGTCGCCGCCGCGCTGACCTACGTCGTGATCGCGATCATGTCGAACCACTACGGCTACCGGCTCTCGCTCGCCGGCGTCGCGGGCCTGATCGTCTCGATCGGCTTCACCGCCGACTCGTTCATCGTCTACTTCGAGCGCATCCGAGACGAGCTGCGCGAGGGCAGGGCCCTCGTCGGCGCGGTCGAGGCGGGATGGAAGCGCGCACTGCGCACCATCTACGCCGCGAAGGGCGTGAACCTGCTCTCCGCCGTGGTGCTCTACCTGCTCGCGGTCGGCAACGTGCAGGGCTTCGCGCTGACGCTCGGCATCACGACGATCATCGACGTGCTCATCGTCGTGCTGTTCACGCATCCCGTGCTGCAGCTGCTGGCGACGACGCGCTTCTTCTCCAGCGGGCATCCGCTGTCGGGGCTCGATCCGAACGCCCTCGGCGCCATCTACCGCGGCCGCGCGCAGTTCCGGGTCTCGGCCGACGCCCGTCGCGGCGGCGCGACCGCCGAGGCGAAGCGCCGTCAGACGATCGCCGAGCGCAAGGCCGCCGAGCTCGAGTCGGCCAGCACGAAGGGCAAGGACTCCTGATGGCGAGCTTCTCCAAGTTCGGCAACGACCTCTATACCGGTGCCCGCTCGATCGACTTCGTCGGCCGTCGGCGCATCTGGTTCACCATCGCCATCACGCTGACCGTGCTCGCGATCGCCGTGCCCTTCATCCGCGGCGGCGGCAACCCGGCCAACGGGTTCAACTTCGGCATCGAGTTCCGGGGCGGATCGCAGTTCCAGATCACCGACATCCCGAATCCCGGCTCGTCGACCGAGGTGCAGGACAAGGCCGTCGCGGCCGTCGACAAGATCATCCCGAGCGCGACGGTGCACGTGTCGACCGTCGGCGACGACGCCGCGCGCGTGCAGACCGACCAGCTCACCGAGAAGCAGACCGCGTCGGTGCGCAGCGAGCTCGCCTCGACCTTCGGGGTGAAGGCCGACGACGTCTCCGCCTCGTTCATCGGCGCCACCTGGGGCGCGGACATCACCGGCAACGCCCTGCGCGGCCTCGGCGTGTTCCTGCTGCTCTCCGCCGTCGTGATGGCGCTGTACTTCCGCACCTGGAAGATGTCGGCCGCAGCGCTCGTGGCCCTGGCGCACGACCTCATCATCACCGTCGGCGTCTACGCGGCGACCGGCTTCGAGATCACCCCGGCGGCCGTCATCGGCTTCCTGACGATCCTCGGCTTCTCGCTCTACGACACGGTCGTCGTGTTCGACAAGGTGCGCGAGGCGACCTCCGACCTCCGCGAGGACTCGAGCCGCACGTTCGGCGAGGCCGTGAACCTCGCGGTGAACCAGACCCTGGTGCGCTCGATCAACACCGGCGTCGTGGCGGCCCTCCCGGTCGCGGCGATCCTGTTCATCGGCGCGTTCATCCTCGGCGCGGACACGCTGCGCGACATCTCGCTCGCGCTGCTCGTCGGCACGATCATCGGCACCTACTCGACGCCGTTCATCGCGTCGCCGTTCTACGCCATGATCCGCTCGACCGAGCCGCAGATCCGCAAGAACGACAAGCGGACGCTCGCGCAGCGCGCGAAGAGCGTCACGGTCTGAGCACGCAGCCGGTGAGGCCGTCGTGCGCCGCGTAGGATCCGCTGAGGAGGCGCGCGCATGACGGAGGTCCAGCAGCCGTCGTCGAGCACGGCGACGCTCCGGACGATCCTGCCCCGGCTGTTCTCGCGGGCGCAGTCCGGCGGGGCGCTCGACCGGCTGCTGAAGACGGTCCGGTCGCACCACCCGAAGGGCGATCTCGCGCTCGTGGAGCGCGCGTACGCCACCGCCGACCGCGCCCACGCAGGCCAGCAGCGCCGCAGCGGCGAGCCGTACATCACGCATCCGGTCGCCGTCGCGCAGATCCTGGCCGACCTCGGCATCGGCGCGAAGACGATCGCGGCGGCCCTGCTGCACGACACGGTGGAGGACACCGAGTACGGCCTCGACGAGCTGCGCGCCGACTTCGGCGACGAGATCGCGATGCTCGTCGACGGCGTCACGAAGCTCGACAAGCTGAAGTACGGCGACAGCGCCCAGGCGGAGACCGTGCGCAAGATGGTCGTCGCGATGTCGAAGGACATCCGGGTGCTCATCGTGAAGCTCGCCGACCGCCTGCACAACGCGCGCACCTGGGGCTTCGTGCCGCCGGAGTCGGCGCAGCGCAAGGCCCGCGAGACCCTCGAGATCTACGCGCCGCTCGCGCACCGCCTCGGCATCCAGACCATCAAGACGGAGCTCGAGGACCTCAGCTTCGCCGTGCTCTACCCGAAGCTCTACGTGGAGATCGAGAGCCTCGTGCGCGACCGCACGCCGGAGCGCGAGCAGTTCGTGCAGCGGGTCATCGACGTCGTCCGCGACGACATGAAGGCCGCCCGCATCAAGGGCGACGTCAAGGGCCGGCCGAAGCAGTACTACTCGATCTACCAGAAGATGGTGAACCGGGGTCGCGAGTTCGACGAGATCTACGACCTGGTCGGCATCCGCGTGCTCGTGGGCAGCATCCGCGACTGCTACGCGGTGCTCGGTGCGATCCACGCGCGCTGGAACCCGATCCCCGGCCGCTTCAAGGACTACATCGCGACGCCGAAGTTCAACCTGTACCAGTCGCTCCACACGAGCGTCATCGGACCGGCCGGACGCCCCGTCGAGATCCAGATCCGCACGCACGAGATGCACCAGCGCGCCGAGTTCGGCGTCGCGGCCCACTGGGCCTACAAGGAGCGCACCGCCGGACGCGACGCGACGCCGAAGGGCACCGCCGACACCGAGATGGCCTGGCTGGCGCACATCAGCGACTGGGAGGCGGAGACCGCCGACCCGGGGGAGTTCCTCGACAACCTGCGCTTCGAGATCGGCGCGAAGGAGCTCTACGTCTTCACGCCGCAGGGCAAGGTGATCGGCCTGCCGGCCGGCGCCACCCCCGTCGACTTCGCCTACGCCGTGCACACGGAGGTCGGGCACCGCACCATGGGCGCGAAGGTGAACGGCCGGCTCGTGCCCCTCGAGAGCGAGCTCTCGCCGGGCGACGTCGTCGAGGTGTTCACGTCGAAGAACCCGGACGCCGGGCCCAGCCAGGACTGGCTCGGCTTCGTCAAGAGCACCCGCGCGCGCAACAAGATCCGCGGCTGGTTCACGAAGGAGCGCCGCGAGGAGGCGGTCGACCAGGGCAAGGACGCCATCGCCCGCGCGATGCGCAAGCAGAACCTGCCGCTGCAGAAGCTCATGACCCAGGACGCGGTCACCGAGGCCGCCGCGACCATGCGGTACGACACGGTCGAGGCGCTCTACGCGGCCGTCGGCGAGGGCCACGTCTCCACGCAGTCCGTGATCGAGAAGATCGTCGCCGCCGTGCAGGGCGAGACCGAGTCGGACGACGACGAGGCCGCCGTCCTCACCCGCGGCCGCACCGGGCGGCTGAAGTCCACCGACTCCGGCGTGCTCGTGAAGGGCGCGCCCGACATCCTGGTGAAGCTCGCGAAGTGCTGCACCCCGGTGCCCGGCGACGCGATCGTCGGCTTCGTGACCCGCGGCTCGGGCGTCTCGGTGCACCGCGACGACTGCGTCAACGTCACGGCGCTCTCCGCCGAGCAGGAGCGGATGATCGACGTCGAGTGGGCGCCGACGTCGAAGAGCCTGTTCCTCGTGCAGATCCAGGTGGAGGCGCTCGACCGCGCCGGCCTCCTCAGCGACGTCACCCGCGTGCTCAGCGAGCACCACGTGAACATCCTGTCTGCGTCGGTCTCGACCTCGCGCGAGCGCCTCGCCATCAGCAAGTTCGTGTTCGAGATGGGCGACACCGTGCACCTCGACCGGCTGCTCAACGCGGTGCGGCGCCTCGACTCCGTCTACGACGTCTACCGCGTCAACAACGGCTGAGGCCCGGCAGCGACGCGATCCGCTGCCGTGCGCGCCGAGCGTGCGAGAGATGCCGGTCGACCGGGAGCGCCGCCGCCAGGACGTGCGGATCGGCGAGGCCGTCGACGAGACGGACCACCGCGGGCAGCAGCGTCGTCCAGTCCGCCGCGTGCCGCGCGAGGTCGACGACGGTGCGCACCGGCGTCGTGACGCGGCAGCCGCCGAGCACGGCGATCTCGGACGGCGCGATCACGACCTCCCGTGGCGAGGGCCAGACGGCAGCGCCGCTCTGGTCGCGGGCGTCGAGCGGCACGCAGGCACGGAGCCGCGCGGGCTCCGCGTCGAGGGCGCCCCAGATCCAGAGCGCGGTCTCCCGGTCGGCGATCCACGAGGCGGGCCGTCCCGCCAGCGCGCCGACCGCGCGATCGGCGGGACCCGGCTCGACATCGAGCGGACACCAGCCGGCTCCGAGCGCGAACACCTCGCCGTCGAGCCGCGCGGCGCAGAGTTCAGGACCGGGCAGCGTGGGCTCGGCGAGCACCCGGGGGAGCGCAGGGCGGGGCCGCATCCGTCGACTCTGCCGTGATCGCGAGCGCGGGCGGCCTCGCCGGAGCCATCTGGGGACGGCCGGCCGTCGCGGCGGCCTGTGGAGGTCGGCCGGGTCCGCCCGATCGCGCCAGCCGATCAGCCGAGCAGTCCACCCGACCGATCCGAGCGGGTCAGCCGATCAGCGTCGGTCAGCCGATCGCGTCGAGCCAGATGCGGCGGGCGGCCAGCGCCTCCTCCGCCTCCTTGACCTTCCGCTTGTCGCCGGCGGCCTTCGCCTCAGCGAGCTCCGCCTCGAGCCGGTCGATCGCACTCGTGAGCTGTGCCGCGAGTCCGTCGGAGCGCGCCTGCTTCTCGGGGTTGGTGCGGTTCCAGTGGTCCTCGTCGAGCTTGCGCACGTGGTTCTCCACGCGGCGCAGCCGGTCCTCGACCGTGCGGATGGAGTCGCGCGGCACCTTGCCGATCGCGTCCCACCGGCGCTGGACGCCGAGGAGGAGGTCCTTCGACTTCTGGCGGTCGTCGACCTTGAGGATCGCCTCCGCCTCCGTCAGCAGCTCGAGCTTCTGCTCGAGGTTGCCGCGGTACTCCTCGTCGTCGCGCGCGTCGACCTCGGCCTTCGCCGAGTACAGCGCGTCGCCGGCCGCCTTGAACCGGGCCCAGAGCGCGTCGTCGACCTTCTTGCCGGCACGGCCGGCGCGCTTCCAGTCGTCGAGCAGGTTGCGGTAGTCCGGGATGCCGGCGGCGCCGCGGTCGACGAGCGCCTCGGCGCGCTCCGCGAGCTGCTGCTTGCGGGTGCGCGCCTCCTTGTGCACGGAGTCGAGCTCGGCGAAGAACGCCTTGCGGTGGCTCTCGACGGTCGTGCGGGCAGCGCGGAAACGGCGCCAGAGCTCATTGCTCTCGCCCTTCGGGATGCGCGGGCCGTCGTGCTGGTGCGACTGCCAGCGCGCGAACAGCGCGTCCAGCTCGGCGCTGGCCTGCTTCCACTGCACCGACTGCGGGTCGCGGGCGGCGAGCTCCTCGGCGGCGGCGACGATCTGCTCGCGCTCGGCGATCGCGGCCTGCACGGCCTCGCGCGCCTCGGCGCTCTGCTTCTCGGTCAGCTCGCCGACGGTGCCGCCGAGCTTCGCGAGTCGGCCCTGCAGCGAGGCGAGGTCGCCGACGGCGTTCGCACCGGTGACGGCCTCGCCGAGGTGGGCGACGGCCTTGGCGATGTCGCCGGCCGGAGCGCCGCCACGGGCGCGCTGCTCGAGGAGGGCGACCTGGCCCTCGAGCTCGGTGAACTTGCGTGCGAAGTAGGCCAGCGCCTCCTCCGGCGTCGCGTCGGGGTAGGAACCCACGGCGCGCTCGTCGTCGCCCTCGCGGACGTAGACGGTGCCGTCCTCGGCGACACGACCCCATGCACGGCCCGGCGCGGGCGGCCTCGGCGCGACGGGGCGGACCGCGGGCGCGGCCGGTGTCGGGCGGGATGCGGGTGCGGCCGGCTCGGCGGGCGCAGCCTCCTCGGCGGGCGCTGCCTCCTCGGCGGGCGCTGCCTCCTCGGCGGGCGCTGCC
>NZ_JBXASM010000014.1:0-80611 GCF_058809295.1 Schumannella sp. GW821-FHT10F01 | reverse complement strand
GCCGTGCGGAGCTCGGCGGCGGCGCCGCCCTCGTGCACGACGGCGGACTCGAGCTCGCGGGCGTCGCGGCCGGCGACCGCCACGGCGACGGCGTCGCGGTCGCCGGCGGCATCCGGAGCGAGTCCGAGCGCCCGCAGCGCGGCCGCCCGATGCCGCGGCGCGTTCGTGTGAAGCCGGATCCAGCCGTCGGCGGCGGGATAGTCGCCGGCGATCGCATCCCAGGCGGGCGCGAAGCCGGCCGGGTCGACCGGGCGCACGAAGCCTCCCGCGCCGCCGAACCAGGTGTCCGCGAGCTCGCGGTGCACGACCGGGTCCGCGACGTCGTGGCCGAGGTCGCGGGCGAGCTGCGCCGCGGCGAGCGCGGCGGCGCCGATCGACGCGGCGGCGAGATCGGAGACCGGGTATGCGGACTCCAGCGTCGCCGCGCCGTCGAACCCGACCGCACCCGGCGCGACGCCCGTGGCCGCGGACAGCTCGGCGGCCAGGGCGGCCGCGGCATCCTCGCTCATGGGGTCACGCTCATGGGGTCACGGTACGCCGCGGGTGGCGCACCGGCGATCCGTGCTCCGCTGCGCGGCTGCACTCCGTCCGGGAGGCTGTGGCCCGTGGGGCAGGGGCGCCTCGCGACGCTCAGCAGACGCAGGATCCCGGACGGAGTGCAGTGCCGGAGCGCATCCGACGCACGGGGCTGCCGGTCGGAGCGCCCTACGGCCGGAGCACCTGCGCGGCGTAGCGGCTCGGGGCGACGCCGACGTGCGCGCGGAACACCCGCGAGAAGTACAGCGGATCGTCGTAGCCGACCCGCGCGGCGATCTCCGCGACGCCGAGCCCGGTCGTGCGCAGCAGCTCGGACGCGCGCCGCAGCCGCTCCTCCTGCATCCAGGCGTGCAGCGCTCGGCCGGTGTGCCGCACGAACAGCCGCTGCGCGGTCGCCGTGCTGCATCCGCCGACGGCCGCGACCTCCGCGACCGAGTGCCGCTCCGCCAGGTGCTCGAGCACGTGGTCGATCATGGCGGCGAGGGCCGGCGGATGCGCGACCGCGCCGGGATCGGGCACCCGCGTGAGCTCGCCGAGCAGCAGCGCGCCCAGGGCGCGCCGCTCCGGCTCGCCGGCGTCCGGCCCGATGAGCCGGTCGAGCGCGTAGCCGACGAGCGCGGCGAGCCGTCCGCCCTCGCCGGTGCCGCCCGGCACGACCGCGGCGCGGCCGATCGCGCCGGCGCCCGAGCGGAACGGCGCGCGCAGCAGCGGGTCCTCGTCGAGGAACGCGACCCGCGGGGTGACCGGCACCGCCGGGTCGTGCCACGGCACCAGGTGGAGCGTGCCGAGATGGAACGGCGCGCGGTCGTCCGCCCGGTAGCCGACGTCGTGGAGCCACGGCAGCACGACGAGCGCGCCCGGCTCGACCGTCAGGGTGCGGCCGCCGCTCGTGATCTCGCCGCGCCCGCGCACGGCGCGCAGCAGGCAGACGCTCGCGACGTGCTCGTGGCGGATGCGCTCCCCCGGCGCGAAGCGGTACCAGTTCGCCCCGACGACGACCGGCGCGACCGGACGCGGGGGCGCCGTCGCGCTGCCGCCTGCGGATGCCGCCATGACCCGATCCTGACCGATTCGACGCTCGAGCGCGAGCGGTACGGGCGATCCGGTGATCGGAACGTCCATGAACTGAGCGCCGCCTCGCTGTCCCGCCACCCGGCCCGCTCGTAGCGTCGGGGTGACGGCCCTCACGGGCCGACGTCGACGACGGAGAGGCGGAACGATGCGCATCGAGGCGGATCGAGCGGCATGCGTGGGAGCCGGGCAGTGCGTGATGAGCGCGCCCGATGTCTTCGACCAGGACGACGACGGCATCGTGACGCTCCTCGACGAGACGGCGGCCGGCTTCGAGGCCGATGCCCGGCGCGCGGTCTCGCTGTGCCCGGCGCGCGCGATCCACCTCCTCGAGGACGCGGGCGCGTGACCGGTTCCGACCGGGCGGACGGCGACCCGGCCGGGGGCGACCGCGTGGTCGTCGTCGGCGCCGGGCTCGCGGGCGTGACGACCGCCGTCGAGCTGCGCCGCGCGGGGTTCGCCGGTGAGCTGCTCGTGCTCGGCGACGAGCGGCACGCGCCCTACGCGCGGCCGCCGCTGTCCAAGGAGGGACTGGCCGACGCGGGGTCGGCCGCAGATCGGTCGGACGGCGGGCTCCACCTCGACTCCGCCGCCGCCCCGGCCGCCGGCGACCTGCATCCGGCCGGCGAGCTCGTCGGGCTCGGCATCGACGTCCGCGCCGACGCCGGGGCGCTCGCGCTCGACCTGGCGAGACGCGAGGTCGTCACGACGACGGGTCCGGTCCCGTTCGACCGGCTCGTCATCGCAACCGGGTCGCGCGCCGTCCGCCGCCCCGACGGGCTGGGTCTCGGGGGCGTGCACGCGCTCCGCACGCGGGACGATGCGGGCGCGATCGGCGCGGCGCTCACCCGAGACGCGCGGATCGTCATCCTCGGCGGCGGCGTGCTCGCGTCCGAGCTCGCCAGCGCTGCCGCCGCGCGCGGAGCGGACGCCACGCTCGTCGCGCGGTCCGAGCTGCGCATCGGACCCGTCGGCGGTCCGGTCTCGGCGCGGCTCGAGCGCCTGCACGCGCGGCACGGCGTCCGGGTGCTCGCGCGCACCGACGTCTCCGGATACCGGACAGCCGAGGACGCGCCCCGCGTCGACGGCGTCCGGCTCGCGACCGGCGAGACGCTCGCCGCCGACCTCGTGATCGAGGCGCTCGGCGCCGAGCCCTCGACCGGCTGGCTCCGCGGATCCGGGCTGCCGCTCGACCCCGACGGCGCGGTGTCCTGCGCCGCGGACGGCGCCGTCACGGCCGGCGTCGACGGCGATGCCGCTCCCGGCATCTGGGCCGTCGGCGACGTCGCCGCCTGGCACGACCCCTCCCTCGGGCGCGGCGCCCGCCACGGCCACCAGCTGCCCGCCATCCAGCAGGCGCAGATCGTCGCGCAGCGGATGCTCGGCGGCGATGCCGTCGCGCTGGGGCATCCGTTCTTCTGGGCCGACCTGCACGGGGTGCGGATCTCGGCCGTCGGGCGCTTCGACGACGCCGCGCTCCGCCTCGAGGAGCTCGACATCGCCGGCGCGACGCCGGGCGATGACGCGTTCGTGGTCCGTGCCGAGTCCGAGGGCGCGCTCGTCGGCGTGCTCGGCTGGAACGCCGCCGGCGCCTTCCACCGCGCGCGGCGCGAGCTGGCGCCGCCGCAGACCGCTCCGACCACGACGACGCTCACCGCCGTCTGACGACCGTCCGGAATCCGAGGAGACACGACATGCCCAGCCCGCTCGATCACACCGCGGATCACGCGACGGGACACGCCCCGGGGCACCTCGTCGACCACACCGTCGACAGCGCGGCCTTCGCCGGCATGAGCGCCGAGCAGCTCGCCGCGATGCACGCCGCCCATGCCGCCGCCGGCATCCGCACGCTTCCGGTCGACGGCACGCCGACCCGGCCGTCGCCGTCGCTGGCCCGATGGCGCGCGGAGGGTCCGGCGACCCCGCTGCACTACCCGGACGGCCACGACGGACTCATCGTCACCGACTGGGCGCTCGCCCGCGAGGTGCTCGCCGACCGCCGCTTCAGCCAGCAGCCGTCGCGCACCCCCGGCAGCTCCGCCGTGCACGGACCGGAGGGCGACCTCGACGTCGACGCGCAGACCGCGCTGCACATCACCAACATCCTCGGCAAGGACGGCGACGAGCACGCGCGCCTCCGCCGCGCGGTGATGCGCCGCTTCGCCGTGCGCCCGGCCCGCGAGCGCCGGCCCGCGATCGCCGAGATCGTGCGGCGCCACCTCGAGGGCCTCACGGCCGCCGGGTCGCCCGCCGACCTCACCGAGCACTTCGCCGAGCCGATCTCCGCGGACGCGCACGCGCTCGTGCTCGGGCTGCCGCCGACGATGCTCGACGGCTTCCACGAGCTGTTCGTCGGCCCCGCCACGACCCAGCAGCGGATGGACTACATCCGCGAGGCGATCGCGACGACGGGCGACGAGCGCGGTGAGGACGTGCTCTCCGACCTCCTCGACGGCGAGAGCCGTGGCGAGCTGAGCCGCCAGGAGGTCGAGGGCCTCATGATGGTGCTGATGATGTCGGGCCGCGACACCGTGGCCTACATGATCGCGACCATGACCGTCGCACTGCTGCAGAACCCCGAGCAGCTCGCCCGCCTCCGCGCCGAGCCGGAGCTGCTGCCGAGCGCGCTCGAGGAGCTGCTGCGCTACAGCACCATGTTCGTCACGGTGTTCACCCGCACGCCCACCGAGGACGTCGAGGTGGAGGGCGTCGCGATCCCGGCGGGGAAGACCGTGTCCGTCTCGATCACCGCCGCGAATCGCGACCCCGCCCGCTTCGAGCACCCGGACGTGCTGGATGTCCGCCGCGACGCCGCCGGCCACGTCGCATTCGGCCACGGCATCCACGGCTGCGTCGGGCAGCAGATGGCGCGGGTCGAGCTGCAGGAGGCGATCGGCGCCCTGATCCGCGAGCTTCCCGGTCTGCACCTCGTCTCGGCCGAGCAGCTCGAGCCGATGCCGTTCGCGAACGACGTCGCGACCTACCAGGCGGGGTCGGTCGTCGTCGGCTGGTGAGGATGGCGGGCTCCGATACGCTCCTTCGTCGCTACTCAGCCATCGGAGCGGAGCGGCTCACCAGTCGTGGACGGTGCCGTCGGCGAGGCGGTTGAACGGCAGGTAGGCCTGCTCGTACGGGTACTTCCCCGCCTCGTCGAGGTCGAGCGTCACGCCCAGCCCCGGCTCGTCGCCCGGGTGCAGCAGCCCCTCGTTCCAGGTGAAGCTCTGTCGGAAGACCTCGTCGGTCTTCGCGCCGTGCTGCATGTACTCCTGGATGCCGAAGTTGTGGATCGCGAGCCCGAGGTGCATCTGCGCCGCCATGCCGACCGGTGAGATGTCGGTCGGCCCGTGGAAGCCGGACTTGATCTGGTACAGCGCGGCGTAGTCGATCGTCTTCTTCAATGCGGTGATGCCGCCCATGTGCGTGACGGCGCCGCGCACGTAGTCGATGAGCTGGTCGCGGATGATGTCCTTGAAGTCCCACACCGTGTTGAAGATCTCGCCGATCGCGAGCGGGGTGGTCGTGTGCTGGCGGACGAGCTTCAGCGCCTCCTGGTTCTCGGCCGGCGTGCAGTCCTCCAGCCAGAACAGGTCGTACGGCTCCAGGCTCTTGCCGAGCTTCGCGGCCTGGATGGGCGTCATCCGGTGGTGTCCGTCGTGCAGCAGCGGGAGGTCCGGGCCGAACTCGTTGCGCACCGCCTCGAAGACGCCGGGGAGGTGGTTCAGGTAGGCGCGGGTGTCCCAGTCCTCCTCGAACGGCAGCGCTCCGCGGCGCGCCGGCTCGTGGTCGTAGCGGAGGCCCTTGCTGTTGCCGGTCGACTCGGCGTCGTTCGAGGCGATGCCGTAGATCGCCTTCAGGCCCGGGATGCCGGACTGGATGCGGATGGCGCGGAAGCCCTGCTCCTGGTGCTCGCGCACGCTGTCGAACAGCGACGGCAGGTCGGCGCCGGACGCGTGGCCGTAGGCGAGCAGCCCGCGGCGGGAGGCGCCGCCGAGCAGCTGGTACAGCGGCATCCCGGCCGCCTTGCCCTTGATGTCCCACAGCGCCATGTCGACCGCGGCGATGGCGGCCATCGTCACCGGACCGCGGCGCCAGTACGCCGACCGGTACAGGAACTGCCAGGTGTCCTCGATGCGCGAGGCGTCCTTGCCCAGCAGCAGCGGCACCACGTGGTCCTTGAGGTACGACACGACCGCGAGCTCGCGGCCGTTGAGGGTCGCGTCGCCGAGCCCGACATGGCCCTCGTCGGTCGTCAGGCGGAGCGTGACGAAGTTGCGGTCCGGGCTGGTGACGACCACCTCGGCGGTGTCGATGATCATGAGCGAGCTCCTTCGGTCGGTCGGGTCGGAGGCTTCGACAGGCTCAGCCGTCCG
The DNA here is from genome assembly GCF_058809295.1 of Schumannella sp. GW821-FHT10F01. Lineage (NCBI taxonomy): Bacteria > Bacillati > Actinomycetota > Actinomycetes > Micrococcales > Microbacteriaceae > Schumannella > Schumannella sp. GW821-FHT10F01. The sequence goes on along the minus strand of NZ_JBXASM010000014.1, from coordinate 74,633 downwards.
GGGCGGGCGGGTCGGTGTCAGAGGTGGTCGGCGACCGCGTCGACGACGACGCGGTGCTCGGCGAGGTCGGGGGCGAGCGCGGTGAGCACGCTCCGAGCCTGCTCGGCCGCGGGGCGGCCGTCCAGTCCCGGATGCAGGGCGGCGGCGCCCGGGTCGTCGTCGGCGCGGCCGGCGACCACGTGGCGAACCCACGCGGCGACGACGGATGCCTGCGCGTCGCCCGGCGCGAGTCCGGCCTCGAGCCGGTCGCGGAGCGGATCGAGCACGCGCGGGGCGATCTTGTGCGAGCCGTCCTTCGCGATCTGCGCGAGCCGGTGCTCGATGCGGGCGTTCGCGAACCGGTCGCGGAGGTCGGCCCGCGCCCGGTCGAGCACGGCGTCGTCGAACGGCAGCACCGATCCGGCCTCGTCCCAGAGCACCTCCACCTCGGCGGCGAGGCGCTCGTCGGCCATCCCCTCGGCGACGGTCGCGACGCCGACCTCGAGCCCGCGGTAGGCGAGGAGGCTGTGCGCCGCGTTGAGCAGCCAGAGCTTGCGACGCTCGGCCGGCTCGATCTCGTCGGCGAACTCGGCGCCGAGCGCGCCCCAGTCGGGCCGACCGCCGGGGAACTCTCCCGCGAGCGTCCACGAGGCGAACGGCTCCGACACGACGGCCGCGACGTCGTCCGCGCCGATGAGGCGGGAGGCGACCGCGAGGTCGTCGTCGGTCGTCGCCGGCGTGATGCGGTCGACGACCGTCGACACGAACGACGCGGACTCGCCGAGCCAGTCCGCCAGCCCCGGTCGCGACGCCGCGGCCGCGAGCAGCCGCTCGCGGAGGATCGCGCCGTTGCCCGGCAGGTTGTCGCACGAGACGAGCGCGATGGCGCCCGCATCGGCAGCGCGGCGGGCGTCGAGCGCCGCCGCGAGCCGGTCGAGCACGGCGGAGCCCGCCGCATAGCCGGGTTCGGTGATCGTGATCGTGACGATCGCGACGGCGGGGTCGGCGACCGCGGCGGCGAGCGCCGCGGCATCCGATCCCGATCCCGCCGACACGATCGACTGCACGACGGACGCCGTGTCCGACGCCCCGCGCTCCACCAGCGAGTAGACGCAGTCCTGCGCCGCCAGGGTCCCCGCGGCCGCCGGCGAGCGGCCGGTGAATCCGGCGATGCCCCAGCCGTCGGCGTCCGGCGCGCGATCCGTGTACCAGGCCTGGTGGGCGCGCGCGAACGCGCCGAGGCCGAGGTGCACGATGCGCGCCGGCGCCCGGCGGGTGCGCAGGGCCGCGATCGAGGTCACGAGCGCACGCCGCCGGCCTCCGCGAGCACCGCGGTGAGGTAGGCGTAGTCGTCGGCGGTCCGCTCGGCGAGCGGCAGCTCGGTCGAGAAGTCCTCCAGCGTGATCCAGCGGTCGTAGCCCGACTCGACGAGCGCCCGGAGGTACGCGAGCACGTCGCCCTGCCCCTCCCGCAGCGTCGCCCACTCGTTGCGCCAGCGGATGCCGCCGGCCGAGTCGCCGGGACCGTCCACGACCCAGCGCGCGTTCTTCACGTGCACGTGGGCGAGGTACGGGCCGAGCAGGTCGATGCCGAACGCCGTGCTCTCCCAGCCCTCGATGAGCAGGTTGCCGAGGTCGTGGATGACGCCGACCGCGGCCGGGTCGAGCCCGTCGATCAGCCGCAGCGCCGCGGAGGCGGACGGCGAGATCGTCTCATGGTGCAGCTCGACGAGCGCCGTGACGCCGAGCCCCGCCGCGACCTCGGCGGCGCGCGCCAGGTCGTCGCGGGTGCGGGCCACGAGCTCGCGCGGCACCCCGGAGTCCTGGCGCGGCATGGTGAGCCGCACCCGGCCGGCGCCGGTCTCGGCGGCGGCGCGGAGCATCCGGTCGGCGTTCTCGTGGTCGGAGGCCTGGGCGTACCCGCCGAGTCCCGAGATCTCGAGTCCGGCCTCGCGGGTGATGCGCGTCAGCTCCGGCAGCCGCTCCTCCATGCCGGTGAGCGGCCAGGTGGCTCGGTTGCCCGCCCAGAAGCCGGGCGGCTCCGCCTCCTGCTGGTCGACGATGCGCCACTCGACGCCGTCCCAGCCCTGGGCGGCGAGCGTCGTCGCCGCCTCCTCCGGGCTCCAGTCGGGCGTGGACGCGGTGAACACGGACAGCTTCATCGGGGTCCCTCCACCTGGGAGTCGTCGAGCTCGCCGCTGAGCACCTCGTCGACCAGCACGGGCCGGCCGAGGGTCGCGGACAGGTACACGGAGCGCACGACGGCGAGCGCGAGCAGCGCGTCGTCGACGCGGACGCCGGGCGGTCGCCCGGTGCGGATGGCCTCGACGATGTCGGCGTACTGGCGGATGTGGCCGTTGCCGAAGCCGGCCGGCATCGGGTCGGCGCCCGCGGTGACCTCGGCCGCGCCGGCGACCGCCTGGTCGGCCGAGCCGGGTCCGGGGGTGTCCGGGCCCTCGGGGTCGGAGGAGAACGAGATGAGCAGGTCGTCCTCGATGACCGCCTGGCCGCGTGAGCCGTAGACGCTGATGCGCACGCCGCCGCCGGGGTAGGCCGCGGTCGTGGCGTGCACGACCGCGAGCGCGCCGGACTCGAACGCGATCGTCGCGACGGCCACGTCCTCCACCTCGATCCGCTCGTGTGCGAGGCGGGCCGTGCGTGCCGAGACCTCGACCGGGCGGCCGAGGAACCAGACGAGCAGGTCGACGGTGTGCACGCCCTGGTTCATGACGGCGCCGCCGCCGTCGAGCTCCCAGGTGCCGCGCCACTGGCCGGAGTCGTAGTAGTCCTGCGATCGCCACCACGGCACGGAGGCCACGCCGCTCGTGACGCGGCCGAAGCCGCCGCCGTGCGCCGCTTTCGCGACCGCGAGCGACGCCGGGTCGAAGCGGTGCTGGCTGATCACCGAGACGACCTGCCCGGCCGCCTCGGCCTCGTGCGCGAGCTCGGCGAGCCGGCGGCCGCGATCCATCTGCACGTCGAGCGGCTTCTCGATCACGACGTGCTTGCCGGCGTGGATCGCCGTCTCGGCGAGGCTGACGTGCAGCCCGCTCGGCGTGCCGATGATCACGAGGTCGACGCCGCCCGCGGCGATCGCGTCCTCGAGCGAGGTGAACTCCCCGGGTCGCACCTCCCCCGACGACGCGAGCGAGTCGGCCAGCGCGGTCGCCGCCGCGGGGATCGCGTCGACCACCGCCACTACCCGCACGCCGGGGGTCGCGACGACCGCCTCCGCGTGGGTGCGTCCGATGATGCCGCAGCCGACGATCGCGGCCCCGATCTGCGCGCCGTCGTGCACCGCGCCGTCCTGTCCCGTGCCGTCCGTCATGCCAGCTCCACTCCGATCGAATCCGTCAGTCCCCGGAAGGCTCGGGCGGCCCGCCCGAACGCCTCCGGTCCGGAGAAGCCCCCGAGGGCCCCCGCCGTCGCCAGGTGCGGCTCGAGGGAGGCGAAGCCCGTGTAGCCGTCGTCGCGCAGCGCGGTCAGGGTCTCGAGCACCTCGCCGTCGCCTTCGCCCGCGGGCGTGACCGCGCCGGACTCCGCCACCGCGTCCTTCACCTGGAGGTACTCGAGGTGCGGCCGCAGCGACGCGTAGCCCTCGGTGAAGGGCTTCACGCCGCACTGCACGAAGTTCGCGCTGTCCCACGCGAGCCGCAGCGCGTCCGAGCCGACCGACTCCACGAGGTCGAGCACCCGCGAGGGCACGTCGCCGTAGATCTCCTTCTCGTTCTCGTGCAGCAGGATGACGCCCTCGCGCTCCGCCAGGTCGGCGAGCGCGCGCATCCGCTCCAGCACGCCGTCCCGCGTCTCCTCCACCGGCACGCCCTCGCCCCGGAAGAACGAGAAGATGCGGATGTAGCGGGTGCCGAGCACCTGCGCCGCGCGGATCACCGTGGCGAGCCGTCCGACCTCGTGCTCGACCGGCAGGGCCACGTCGACCTTTCCGATCGGCGAGCCGATCGCCGAGACGCCGATGCCGCGCTCCGCGAAGACGCCGGCGAGCGCCGACAGCCGATCGGGGTCGAGCTCGGCGATGTTCACCCCCCAGGCGCTGCGCACCTCGATGTGCCGCGCACCCAGTGCCTGCAGCACCGAGGCCTGCACCACCGGGTCCTCGTCGATCTCGTCGCCGAACCCCGACAGGGTCCATGTGGTCGTCGCCACCGCGATCATCCTCTCCTTCTGATGTCGGATACCAGTCTCGTCACTTCACGCCGCCCGTGGTGAGCCCGCCGACCAGCCAGCGCTGGAACACCAGGTACAGCGTCACCACCGGCGCGGCGCAGATGAGCGAGGCGGCCATGAGCTGGCCGTACGTCGGCAGTGCGCCGCCCTCGATCTGCGAGCCGAACAGCTGCAGCACCACCGCGGCGGTGCGCGAGTCGGGCGCGGTCATGATCGTCGCGAACAGCACGTCGTTCCAGCCGAGCAGGAACGAGAAGATCGCCGCCACCACGATGCCCGGCCAGCTCAGCGGCAGGATCACCCGGGTCAGGATGCGCCACGACGAGGCGCCGTCGATGCGGGCGGCCTCCTCGAGCTCCTTCGGCAGGCCGCGGATGTAGGTCACCATCACCCAGGTCGCGAACGGCAGCGCGAAGGTCAGGTACGTGATGAACAGCCCGCCGCGGGTGCCGATGATCTGCACGCCGCTGATCGCCGCGATGCTCGAGAACAGCACGAAGACCGGCAGCAGCATCACGGTGCCGGGGATGCTCTGCAGCGCGAGCAGCCCGCGCAGCACCCCGAGGCGGCCCTTGAACGGATAGCGCACGAGCACGTACGCCGTCGCCACCGCGATGAAGGCGGAGACCACCGCCACCAGCGCGCAGACCAGCACCGAGTTGCCGAGTCCCCCGGCCAGGTCGACCGTCGTCCAGACCTTGAGGTAGTTGTCCGGGTGGAACTCGGTCGGGAAGAACGCGCCGTCGGCCACCGACACGTCGGAGTTCACCGACGCGAACAGCATGTACAGCAGCGGCACGAGCACCACGACGAGCAGCACCGCGTTGACCGCGATGAGCAGTGGACGCGGCAGCAGCCGCGTGATCTCGGCCGCCTTCATCGCTTCGCCCCCTCGTCGCCGGTGTCGAGCTTCACGACGCGGAGGTAGACGATGAGCGGGATCGCGAGGATCACGACCGACCCGAGCGCCATCGCGGCGCTGAGTCCGAACCGGAAGCTCGTGAAGCTGGTCATGTACGTCAGCACGGGCAGCACCTCGACGTCGCGGGGCGCCGGCAGGCCGAACAGCACGAACGGCAGCGTGAAGTTGTTGAAGTTGTGCAGGAACGCGAGGATCACGGCGAGCGCCATCGGGCCCCGCAGGTACGGGAACACGACATCCTTGAGCTTCGTCCACCAGCCGGCGCCGTCGAGGGCGGAGGCCTCGTGCACCTCGTGGTCGACCGCCTGGAGGCCGGCCAGCACGAGCAGGTAGATGAAGGGCCACGACGCCCAGCACTGCACGATGATCAGCGTCCAGTAGCTCTGCGGTCCGTTGAGCCAGAGCCCCGGATGGGCGCCGAACAGCCCGAGGAACTGGTCGACCGCGCCCCGCGGCTGCAGGAACGAGCGCCACAGGGTGCCGACCACGAACGCGGGCAGCACGTACGGCACGAGGTAGATCGAGCGCACGAGCCCGCGGCCGCGGAACGCGTTCTGGGTGGCCAGGGCGGCCGCCGTGCCGACCGGCACGGTGATCGCGACGACGAGCAGCGCCACTGAGACGCTGATGCCGATCGAGCGGAGGTACGTCGACGAGGTCAGGGCCTCGACGAAGTTGCCGATGCCGATGAACGGCGCCGAGAGCCAGGCGCGGAGCGTGTACTGGTCGAGGTCGAGCAGGGAGATGACGACGCCGACGATCAGCGGGATGACGATGACGATCGTCATCAGCAGCCCGCCCGGGATCAGCATCCAGAGCGGTCGGTTCCGCTGGGCGACCGTGCGCCGCCGGCGCCCGGGGGTCCGGGCGCCGGCCGTGCCGGCGGTCACTACTTCACCTTGTCCAGTGCCGCCTGGGCCGTCTGCTGCGCGGCCTTCAGCGCGGTGGACAGCGACGAGGCCGAGACGGATCCGTTCGAGAGGTCGGGGATCGCCTGCACCACGACGTTGACCAGCGCGAGCTGGATCTCACCCCACGCCCCGGTGAACGGCGTGCCGACGGACTTCGAGCCGGCGTCGAGGATCGGCGCGAGCTTGTCGTTGCCGTCCTCGATCTGCTTCGCGGCCGCCGCGTTCGTGGGCAGGTCGCCGAACGTCTTCGTGTACAGCACCTGGTGCTGCTTGTCGGTCAGCATCTCGACGAGGGCGAGCGCGAGCTCCTTGTTCTTCGAGTACTGCGCGACGACGATGTTGTCGCCCGAGATGATCGACGCGGCCGGCTTGCCATCCGACGGGGTCTTCGTCTCCCCCGGCGGCACGGTCGGCATGACGGCGAACTGGTAGACGTCCTTCACACCGGACTGGTCCAGCGTCACCTGCGCGCCGGACGACACCATCGGCAGGTAGGCGGCCTTGCCCGCGGCGAACGCGGCGACGGCCTGCGGGTTCTTCCAGCCGGTGGCGGCCGGGTCGACGACGCCGTCCTTTGTCACCCAGTCGAAGTAGGTCTCGTAGGCCTTCTTCACGACCGGGTCGTCGAGGTCGGCCTTCTTGCCGTCGACGAGCGGGTTGCCGTTCTGGATCGACATCGCCCAGATGAACTTCCAGGGGTCGAAGCTGTCGGCGTAGGCGACGGCGAGGCCGTACTGGTCGCCGGTGGTGAGCTCCTTCGCCTGGTCGGTCAGCTCGTCCCACGTGGTCGCCGGCTTGTCGATGCCGGCCGCCTTCAGCAGATCCGGGTTGTAGGCCATCACGAACGGGCGGCTGGCGAACGGGATGCCGACCTGGTCCTTCTGGTCGGGACCGGAGAGGCCGAGCGTCGCGGGCACGAACCGGTCGCGGCCGCCGACCTTCTTCCAGGTGGCGTCGTCGAGCTTCTGGAACGCGCCGGTCGCGTAGGCGGTCGGCGTGAACGTCGTGCCGAGCGTGTACACGTCGGGGCCGGTGCCGGAGACGACCGAGGTCTGGATCTTCGTGAGCTCGTCGTTCGCGCTGGCGAACGTCTCGAACTGCACGGTGGCGCCGGTCTTCTTCTTGAAGTCGGCGGAGATGGTGGAGAACCACTCCTTCTGCTGCGTCGGGAAGCTCGTGTTGGCCCCGATGAAGACGTTGATCGTCTTGCCGGTGCCGTCGACCGCCGACCCGCTGGCGGTGTCGCCCGACGAGGCGGTGCCGGAGCATCCGGCCAGGACCAGCCCGAGGGCTGCGGCGCCGGCGAGCAGCGCGGTACGTCGTCTCATTCGACTCTCCTTCGAGTGCGATGGCCGCGCCGAATCCGCGGCTGGCGCCGACGATAGGCACGCCCGGCAACACGCGGCAATCGTTTGCCATCTTTTGCCATCCTGTGGTTGCCTGACGCCATGTCTCCCCGCGAGGACGCACCGCAGCGACCCGCGACGCTCGCCGACATCGCCGCCGCGAGCGGCGTCGCGACGTCGACGGTGTCCCGCGCGCTCTCGAATCCGGGGCGGGTCAACGCGGCGACGCGCGAGCGGATCCAGCAGGTCGCCCGCGACCTCGACTACGCCCCGAACCCCCAGGCGCGCGCCCTCCTGTCGGGACGGACCGGGGCGATCGCCGTGCTCGTGTCCGACGTCACGAACCCGTTCTACTTCGGGCTCATCCGCGGAACGCAGCGGCGGCTCAAGGCGGCCGGGTACTCGCAGATCCTCGTCGACACCGAGGAGTCGGACGAGCTCGAGGACGCCATGCTGCAGCGGCTGCGCTCGAGCTACGACGGCGCGATCATCGCGGCCTCGCGGCTCTCCGACCGCCGGCTCATCGACCTCTCCAGCCGAATCCCGATCGTCGCCGTCAACCGGCAGACGCGGGGCGTGCCGAGCGTCTTCATCGACACCCCGACCGGCATCGAGCAGGCCCTCGCGCACCTCGTCTCGCTCGGACACCGGCGGATCGCCTACGCCGCGGGACCGGACACGTCGTGGACGAACGCCGCGCGCTGGCGGGCGCTCGCCCGCTCGGCGGCCGGCTTCGGCATCCATCCGGTGCGGCTCGGGCCGTTCCCGCCGAAGACGACCGCGGGCGCCGCGGCCGCGGACGGCGTGCTCACCACCGACGTGACCGCCTGCATCGCGTTCAACGACATGCTCGCGATCGGGATGCTCGCGCGGTTCCGCGAGCGCGGCGTGCGGGTGCCCGATGACCTCAGCATCGTGGGCTGCGACGACATCTTCGGCGCCGACTTCTGCGCGCCGCCGCTCACCACGCTGACGCAGCCGATCGAGCAGGCCGGCGAGGCCGCGGTCGCGATGCTGCTCGGCCGGCTCGGCGACGCCGGCGGGGTGCCGCGGCGCGCGGTCACCCTGCCGACGCACCTCACGATCCGCGAGTCGACGGGCGCCGTGCCGGAGTCCGCTCCTGGCCGGGGATTCGGCAGCGGGCGTCCGGGCACGAGCGCGCCGGCCGGGACGACCGCATGACCGCACCTCCCCATGACCATGCCGCCGGCATGACCGCCCCGACCGCTCCGACCGCGAAGGATCCGCGATGACGCGACTCGCCCCGCACCCCGACCGCCTGCTCTCCCCCGACCCGGGGGTCCGCGCGCTGGCCAGGTCGCTCTACGACGGCGTCGCCGACGCTCCGATCTACTCGCCGCACGGGCACGTCGACGCGCGGACGCTGCTCGAGGATGCGCCGTTCCCCGACCCGGCGGCGCTGCTCATCACGCCCGACCACTACGTCACGCGCCTGCTGCACTCGGTCGGCGTGTCGCTCGAGCGGCTCGGCCTGCGCCGGCGCGACGGCGGCGGCGCGACCGCGGCCGGCCGCGACGTCTGGCGTGAGCTCTGCACGCACTGGAACGTGTTCCTCGGCACGCCGATGCGGTACTGGCTGGAGCAGGAGCTCGCCGAGCTGTTCGGCGTCGAGGAGCAGCTCTCCGCGGCGACCGCCGACGCATCGTACGACCGGATCGCGGAGGCGATCGCGCAGCCGGCCTTCCGGCCGCGCGCGCTGTTCGACCGCTTCCGCATCGCGGTGCTCGCGACAACGGACGACCCGGCCGACGACCTCGCCGCGCACCACGCGCTCGCCGCCGACGCGAGCTTCACGGGACGGGTGCTGCCGACGTTCCGCGCCGACAAGTACATGCAGCCCGATGACCTCGAGTGGGCCGGGCGGCTGGCCCGGCTCGGCGAGGTCGCCGGCGTCGACACGGGCACGCGCGCCGGGCTGCTCGCGGCGCTCCGGTCCCGCCGGGCGGCGTTCGCGGCCGCGGGCGGCACGGCGACCGACACCGGCGTGATCGACGCCGGCTCCGAGCCGCTGTCGGAAGCCGACGCGGAGCGCATCCACGCCGCCGCGCTGGCCGGCGAGGTCACCGCGGCGGAGGCCGTCGCCTACCGCCGCGACATGCTGTTCCGGCTCGCCGAGATGGCGGCCGACGACGGGCTCGTCATGCAGCTGCATCCGGGCGTCATCCGCAACCACCACACGCCGACGTTCGACGCCTACGGTCCGGACACCGGGCACGACCTGCCCGACGTCGGCGCCTACACGCGGCCGCTGCGGCCGATCCTCGAGCGCTTCGGCACGTCGGAGACGTTCCGCCTCGTGCTGTTCACGGTCGACGAGACGGTGTTCTCGCGGGAGATCGCGCCGCTCGCCGGCTTCTACCCGAGCGTCTACGCGGGCGCGCCGTGGTGGTTCCTCGACTCGCCCGACGGCATCGCCCGCTACCGCGCCGCGATCACCGACAGCGCGGGCGTCGCGAAGACGAGCGGGTTCATCGACGACACCCGCGCGTTCTGCAGCATCCCCGCCCGGCACGACATGTCGCGCCGCGCCGACGCGAACTGGCTCGCCGGGCTGGTCGCGACGCACCGGATCGACGAGGACGACGCGCGCACGATCGCCGGCCGGCTGGTGGACGACATCCCGCGCGCGACCTTCCGCCTCGGCTGAGCTGCCTCCGGATCCCTGAGCCTGTCGAAGGGCCCACCCTGCTCGGATCCCTGAGCCTGTCGAACGGCCGCGCAGCGTCGCCCGAGCGGGCGGGCTTCGACAGGCTCAGCCATCCGCGGAAGCTCCCGTGCGACACTGTGCGCGTGACGTACGAGGAGCACCCGGAGCTGGTCGGCTACGTGCCGACCGAGGGCATGCCCCACCGACGCCGGATGAAGCGCGTAATGCGCATCGTCGTGCTCGTGGCCGTCGCCGCGCTCATCCTGCCCGCCATCCTCGGCACCTGGGCGGTCGCGGGCCGATCCGCCGCCTCTGCGTGCGTCGCGCTCGTGAACCGCGTCGACTCCGGCGCCGTCGGCGCCGTCGCGGCGTTCGACTGGTTCGGCTCGAGCGGACCCCAGTGGTACTGCTCGGCGGTCGAGTACGGCGGGCGCGAGCGCCCGATCGGCGCCGTCGGCGTCATCCCGTACGGCTGAGCGCCGCGGGCGCGGACTCAGGCGCTGCGGCCGGTGCGGCGCTCGCGCGCCCGTGCGGTCGACATCGGCACGGACAGCGGATACCGCCGGTCGAGCCACGGCTCGATCACGATCTGGAGCAGGAACCGCGACCCGACCGCGCCGATCGCCCAGTACGCCGGCACGACGAGGAACACCGGACCGGGCACTGCCCGCGTGCCGGTGAGCACGATCATGGTGAACGTGACCGCCAGTCCGACCGCGACGTAGGCCCAGCGCCAGGCGCGGGTCTCGGCGTCGCGGCGGTCCTGCTGGGCCTCCGCGCGCTCGTCGTGGCCGCGCACCTCGGGGGCCAGCGCCGCCGGCTCCTCGCCGAACAGATCGCGCACCGGCACCTCGAGCGCCCGGGCGATGCGCGACAGGGTGTCGAGGCTGGCATCGCTGCCGGCCTCGAGCCGCTGGATGGTGCGGACGGCGATGCCGGTCTCCGCGGCGAGCCGCTCCTGGGTCCATCCCCGCTCGCGGCGGAGCTCGCTGATCCGTGTCTCGTTCATGCCGTCGACGCTACGAACCGGCCGCCGACGCGACCACGACAGGCGCCCGACAGGAGGCCGCCATCCGCCCGCCACCGATGCGCCAGCGCGGCGACAGCGCGCCGTCGGGGCGGCGGTGGCGCGGGGCGCCGACGGCCATCTTCTGCCGCGTCGTCTCCGGATCGCCGACTGATATCGGCGACGAGTCGAGAGACCGCGCGGCAATCATCCGAAAGAATTACGACCGGGGTCAGGCGGCGCCGTCGAACATCGAGGTGACCGACCCGTCGTCGAACACCTCGTGGATCGCCCTGGCGATGAGCGGCGCGATCGAGAGCACCGTCAGGCGGTCCCAGCGCTTCTCGGCCGGCACCGGCAGGGTGTCGGTGACCACGACCTGGTCGATCGCCTCGTTCTGCAGGATCTCGACGGCCGGGTCTGAGAACACCGCGTGCGTCGCCGCGACGACGACGCCGACGGCGCCCTGCGCCTTGAGCGCCTCGGCGGCCTTCACGATGGTGCGGCCCGAGTCGATCATGTCGTCGACGAGCAGGCACACGCGGCCCTTCACATCGCCGACGATCTCGTGCACCGAGACCTGGTTCATGACCTTCGGATCGCGGCGCTTGTGGATGATCGCGAGCGGGGCGCCGAGCTTGTCGCTCCAGACGTCGGCGACGCGCACGCGGCCCATGTCCGGGCTGACGACGGTGAGGGTCGACGGGTCGAGGATCTTCTTGAAGTGCTCGAGCAGCACGGGCATCGCGAACAGGTGGTCGACCGGCCCGTCGAAGAAGCCCTGGATCTGCGCCGCGTGCAGGTCGACGCTCATGATGCGGTCGGCGCCGGCGGCCTTGAACAGGTCGGCGACGAGGCGGGCCGAGATCGGCTCGCGGCCGCGGCCCTTCTTGTCCTGCCGCGAGTACGGGTAGTACGGCGCGACGACGGTGATGCGCTTCGCGCTCGCGCGCTTCGCGGCGTCGACCATGATGAGCTGCTCCATGAGCCACTCGTTGATCGGCGCGGTGTGCGACTGCAGCACGAACATGTCGGCGCCGCGGACGCTCTCCTCGAAGCGGGCGTAGATCTCGCCGCTCGCGAAGGATCGCGTATCGGCCCCCACCAGCTCCGATCCGAGCTCGGTGGCGATGCTCTCCGCCAGCTCGGGATGCGCGCGGCCCGTGACGAGCACGAGCCTCTTCTCACCGGTGATCTTGATGGCCGCCACGTCCTGCCTTCCGCCGTCGAGACTCGGAACTCCAGACTAGTCGGTCGCGGCGGATGCGTCCGGGCCGTCCGCGTCGCCATCGAGCGGCGACGGAGCGGTCGACGCACCGGATGCCGCCGCGGCGGCGGCCGCCGCCTCGGTGCCGGCCCGCTTCTCCGCGGTCCAGCCCTCGCGGTTGCGCTGCGGGGCGACCGTGATCGCGAGCGCGCCGGCGGGCACGTCCTTGCGGATGACGGCGCCGGCGCCGACCTTCGCGCCGTCGCCGAGCGTCACCGGGGCCACGAACACGTTGTGCGCACCGGTGTGCACGTGCGAGCCGATCGTCGTGCGGTGCTTCGCGATGTCGTCGTAGTTGGCCGTGATGCCGCCGGCGCCGATGTTCGTGCCCTCGCCGATCTCGGTGTCGCCGATGTAGCTGAGGTGCGGCACCTTCGAGCCGCGGCCGATCTTCGCGTTCTTCGTCTCGACGAACGTGCCGATCTTGCCGCCGCCGCCGAGCTCCGTGCCAGGACGCAGATAGGCGAACGGGCCGACCGTGGCGTAGGCGGAGATGACGGCGAGGGTGGCATCCGCGCGCACGATGCTCGCGCCCTCCCCCACCTCGCAGTCGACGAGGGTGGTGTCGGGGCCGATCACGGCCTGGCGATCGACGCGGGTCGCGCCGGCGATGCGGGTGTTCGGCAGCAGCTCGACGTCCTCCGCGAGGGTCGCGGCGAGGTCGATCCACGTCGTCGCGGGGTCGTGCACGGTCACGCCGGCGAGCTGCCAGCCGCGCACGATCATGGCGTTGAGCCGGGCGGCCTGCTCGGAGAGCTGGACGCGGTCGTTCACGCCGGCGACGATCCACGGCTCGGCGGCCGAGAGCGCGGCGATCGGCGAGCCGGCCGCGCGCAGCAGGGCCACCACGTCGGTGAGGTACTTCTCGCCCTGCGCGTTCTGCACGCCGACGCGCGGGAGCGTCTCGCGCAGCGCCGCCGCGGAGAACACGTAGGTGCCGGAGTTGATCTCGGCGATCGCGAGCACGGCCTCGTCGGCATCCTTGTGCTCGACGATCGCGGTGACGCCGCCGCCGGCGTCGCGCACGATGCGGCCGTAGCCGGCCGGGTCGTCGAGCACCGCGCTGAGCAGGGTGGCGCCGGCCGCGGCGGCGCGGTGCGCCTCGAGCAGCCGCGCGAGGGTGCCGGCGTCGAGCAGGGGCACGTCGCCGGAGACGACCACGACCTCCCCGTCGAAGTCGGCGGGCAGCGCGGCGACGGCCTGCTCGACGGCGCGGCCGGTGCCGGGGACCTCGTCCTGGTCGACGACGATCGCGTCGGGCAGGTACTCGTCGACGGCGGCCGCGACCGCGTCGCGTTGATGGCGGACCACGGTGAGCACGTGCGCCGGCGCCAGCTCGCGCGCGGTGGCGAGCACGTGGCCGAGCAGCGGGACGCCCGCGATCGTGTGCAGCACCTTCGCCTTCGACGACCTCATCCGCGTGCCCTGCCCGGCGGCGAGGACGACGACGGCGAGACGGGGGTCGGTGGTGCGATCGCTCATGCCCGCCATTCTGGCAGGAGCGCCCGCGACCGGAGCCGGTCCGCGCCGCGCGCCGACCCGCCTCCGGGAACGCGGAAGCGCCCCGGCCGATCCCGCTGCTGCGGGTCGGTGCCGGGGCGCTCCGAGTGGTGTCAGGAGATGACGGTGATGTTCTCCGCCTGGGGGCCCTTCTTGCCCGCACCCACGTCGTACTGCACGCGAGCGTTCTCCTCGAGCGTCCGGAAGCCGGACGACGCGATGTTGGAGAAGTGGGCGAAGACGTCCTCGCCGCCCTCGTCGGGAGCGATGAAGCCGAAGCCCTTCTCGCTGTTGAACCACTTGACGGTTCCGGTTGCCATGATGTCTCTCTTCTCTCTCTGTGGAGTCTGTGTCGTTGACGGACGGTGGACTTGAAGCAGTCAGCGCGATGCGGTCGCGGGTGCGACCGCGCGCAGGCTGATGCACGACGGGTTCCGATGCGCACCCCGGGATCGGTGGTGACCCGGTCGGGCCGGGTCGGTGATCACGATGCCGTGGGGTGCGGATGGAGTCGGCACAGCCGCTGCTTCCGGATGGAACAGCCCTTCGGCCGAACGATGGAGTTCCCGCGAACGCGGTTGCCTGAGAATCTATACGATTCCGCGGGAAACGTCACGCCGTGCTACGCGCGCGCCGTCCAGCGGGCCGCGTTCGCGAGCACCTTGCGGATCTCCGGGTGGTGGTACGCGGGGTGCGTCTCGTGCCCCGGACGGAAGTAGAACACCCGTCCGCGACCCCGCGTGTAGGCCAGACCGCTGCGGAACACCTCGCCCCCGGCGAACCAGCTGACGAACACCGTCGTCTCCGGCTCCGGCACGTCGAAGTACTCGCCGTACATCTCCTCGTGCTCGAGGCGGATCGACTTGTCGATGCCCTCGGCGATCGGATGCCCGGGCGCCGTCACCCAGAGCGTCTCGACCTCGCCCTCCTCGCGGACCCCGCCGAGATCACCGGAGGTGCCCAGCATCCGCTTGAAGATCTTCGAGTAGTGCCCGGAGTGCAGCACCACGAGCCCCATGCCCTGCAGCACGCGCTTCTGCACGCGCTGCACCGTCTCCTCGGTCACCTCGTCGTGTGCGACGTGACCCCACCAGAACAGCACATCCGTCGCGTCGAGCACCTCGTCGGAGACGCCCTGCTCCGGCTCGTCGAGGTTCGCGGTGCGCACCTCGTCGATGCCGTTCTCGCGCAGCCCCTCCGCGATCGCGGCGCTGATGCCGTCCGGATAGACGGCCTTCACCGCCTCGTCCGTGACTTCCTGACGGTGCTCGTTCCAGACCGTGACGCGAACGCCCACGTCGATACCTCCTCGGATCGATTCGTTTGAAACGAGTCAATCAGAATTGCTACGTCGCATGTGCGCTCCGAGCGCGGTCCGGTCGATCTGCACGGGATATCCGGAGGCGAGCACGGCGAGCGACGCCGGCGGGGTCGCGGCGGTCGCGGCGCCGGACCGCGGACGTGGTCGCGGCGCGCCGTACCGGTCGCGGAGCCAGGGGACGATCGCGTCGCCGAGCACGAGGGCCGGTGTCTCCGGCAGCTCGTCGAGCACGACGAACGCGCCGTCCGGCAGGTCGCGCCAGGGCACCGGATGCAGCCGCTTGCGCCCGGCGAAGCCGCGCGATCCGGGCGCCATCCGCTCGCGCTGCAGCCGCCGGTTCAGGTCGCCGGCGCTCGGGCGCGGGCCGCCGAGACCGTCCTGCCACGCGGCGACGAAGCGCTGGTACGCGTCGTGCCGGCACTCGCCGCACGGCCGGTGGCCCGCGGCGAGCGCCTGGGCCTCGTCCGCGAAGAACAGCCAGGTGAACCGCCCGGGCCGGTAGAGCTCGGAGCGCCGTCCACGGAAGTCGAGCGCGCAGATGATCCAGAGATCGCCGCGGGAGTACCGGACGATCTCGGCGGCACGCCCCGCGCCCTCGTGGAGGCCTCCGCGGTTGCCGGTCCACGCGCCGCGGAACGGGATCGCCTCGAGGTCGCCGAGCGGCGTGACGCGGTTGCGCTCGGTCACGGCGGTCCGCTCCGCCCTGATGTCGCTGCCGTCGTCATGCCGTCAGGATGCACCCCGTCGCCGACACGGACGAGGATGGCGGCATGCCGATCCTGCCCGCCGAGCGCGACCCGCGGCTCGTCACGATCCGGCGCGGCGGCACGCTGACCGACGAGCACCACCGCGCGCTCGCGGCCTGGTCCGTCGTCTGCGCCGAGCACGTGGTCGGCCTGTTCGAGGCCGAGCGTGCCGACGACCCGCGCCCGCGCGCGGCGCTCGAGGTCGCCAGGGCCTGGATCCGGGGCGAGGTGCCGATGGGCGTCGCGCGGACGGCGCTCTCCGGCAGCGCCGTCGGCTCGGGGCTGCCGGACCCCGCGCGCTTCGCGGCGCTCGCCGTCGGACAGGCCTGCGCCGTGGCGCACGTCGCCGCACACGACCTCGGCGCCGCGGCCTACGCCATCCGTGCGGCCTCCTGCGCGACGGGTCCGGTCGGAGCGGCGCGGGCGGAGGCGGTCCGTCGGCGCGAGCGCGACTGGCAGCGCGAGCGGATCCCGGACGAGGTTCGCGACCTCGTGCTCGACGACCAGCGCCGGCGCAGCGCGATCTGCTGGGGCGCGTTCGACGACTGAGCGCGAGCGGCGGGTCCGCATCCTGGTCCCCGCACTCCCAGGAACGGCACGGTGCTGGTCGGCGCCCGCATGGCGCCGGAGCATGGGCGCATGGAACTGCAGCGGGTGCTCGTCACGGGCGGGTCGGGCTTCATCGCCGGCCACGTCATCCTCCGACTCCTCGAGGAGGGGCACGCGGTCCGCACGACGGTGCGCTCGCTCGACCGGCAGGCGGCGGTGCGCGAGCAGCTCGCGGCCGCCGGCATGACCCGGGGCGATGCGCTCGAGTTCACCGCGGCCGACCTCCTCGACGACGCCGGCTGGGCCGACGCGGTCGCGGGCGTCGACACGGTGCTCCACGTCGCGTCGCCCGTGCACATCGACGACGTCGTCGACGAGGACGATGTGATCCGCCCGGCGCGCGAGGGCGCCCTCCGCGTGCTCGCCGCGGCGCGCGACGCGGGCGTGCGCCGGGTCGTGCTGACCTCCGCCTTCCACGCGGTGGGCTTCGGCCAGCCGCACGACCACGGCGTCTTCACCGAGGACGACTGGTCGCCGCTGCACGGTCCGGGCGTCGACGCGTACGGCCGCAGCAAGATCCTGTCCGAGCGCGCCGCGTGGGAGTTCGTCGAGCGGGAGGGCCGCGGCCTGGAGCTGGTGACGCTCCTCCCCGTCGCCGTGATGGGTCCGCTGCTCGGCTCGGGCGTCTCCGGTGCGAACCACATCGTGCAGCGGATGCTCTCCGGCGGCTTCCCCGCCTTCCCGCGGATGTTCGTGCCGATCGTCGACGTGCGCGACGTCGCGGCCGCGCACGCGGCGGCCGTCACGGCGTCGGACGCCGCAGGCCGGCGCATCCTCGTCACGACGGGCGAGGATGCGATCGAGCTCCGCGAGATCGGCGCGCTGCTGCGGTCGGAGCTCGGCGACGCCGCGGCGAAGGTGCCGACGAAGCGCGTGCCGGACCTCGTGGTGAAGGCGATGGCCGTGAAGGACCCGAACCTCCGCTCGGTCGCCGCGGACCTCGGCTTCGTGAAGCAGGTCTCCGACGCCCGGCTTCGCGGCATCCTCGGCGTGCAGCCGCGCCCCGCGCGCGAGGCGATCCTCGCGTCGGCGGACAGCCTGATCGCGCGCGGGCTGGTGGGCTGACTCTGCCTGGGCGCCGGCGGCGGTGCGGTGCGGTGCGGTGCGGTGCGGTGCGGTGCGGTGCGGTGCGGCCTAGGGTGACGCCATGTCGAGATCCCGCGACCGCCGCGATGCCGAGGCCGCGGCCCGCGCGGTGCGCGACGGGCACGTCCGCGCCGTCGTCCGCGAGTGGCACGACGCCGAGGGCTGGGGCGTGGTCGACTCCCCCGTGACCCCCGGCGGGTGCTGGGCGCATTTCTCGAACCTCGACGTCGAGGGCCACCGGACCCTCCTCGCCGGCATGCCGGTGCTGCTCGAATGGGAGGCGTTCGAGCAGGACGGCTTCGCGTTCCGCGCGACCAGGGTCGCGCCCGTCTGATCGGCTCGCCGGTCCGCGTCGGCCGTTCGACGGCCCGCCCGCTCCGCCGCCAGGATTCGAACCTGGACCTCACGGCTCCAAAGGCCGTCGTGCTGCCGTTACACCACAGCGGACCGCGCTCGGGAGCGCAGGGTCAGTTTCCCATGAGGCGGGGCTTCGACAGGCTCAGCCACCCGGAGGCGGCTCAGCCATCCGCGGGGCCGCGGCGGTCAGCGGGCTCGGATCGCGTCGATCGCCAGGCCGAGCACGCGGTCGCGCTGCGCCGCGTCGTCGTAGGTGCTGACTGCGGCGACGCCCGAGACGAGTCGGACGACGTCGCTGATGCTGAGCTCGGAGCGCGCGGCGCCGGATTCCTGGGCGCGCTCGAGCAGCGGCTCCCCCGCCGTGTAGAGCACCTGACGGCAGGCGCCGAAGACCGGCGAATCACGGTTCAGGCCCTCGACGAGCGCCTGCTTCGTGCCGACGTACTGCACGAAGCGCTGGAGCCAGTGCTCGAGCGCCGCCCAAGCCTCGGACTCGCCGGACTCCGCGGCGGCGCGAGCGACCTCCGAGACCTCCTGCACGTAGAGGGTCTCGACGAGCGCATCGCGCGTCGGGAAGTTGCGGTAGAGGGTGCCGATGCCGACGCCCGCACGACGCGCGATGTCCTCGAGCGAGGCGGCGCTGCCGTGCTCCGCGAAGGCCTCGCGGCCGGCGGCGATGAGCGCGTCGTAGTTGCGGGCGGCGTCCGAGCGGGTGGGCCGCTGCACGCCCAGACCGGCGGTCAGATCGATGACGTCCATGTCATCCTCCTGGGCTCGCATGGGATCGGATTCGAGATCGGGCTTGCGAACCGGAGGCCGCCTCCGCTACGCTCGATCCGTAACCGGAGGCCCCCTCCGATCGGAGCCGGTCTCCAGTATACGCACGGCCCGGGCGTCCCGCCCGCTCCGCCCCACTCCGCCTCGAACCCTCGAGAGGATCCCGTGACCACCGTCACCTCTCCCGCCGGCACGTCCGGCACCCGCGCCGGCGCGTCCGGCCCGCCCGCCCGGCCGCGCTGGGCGTTCCTCGCGGTCGCCGTCAGCGTCGCGTCCCTCGCCTCCCTGCAGAACCTCGTCATCCCGCTCATCCCGCTGATCCGCGACGACCTCGGCGTCAGCTCGGAGGCCGCGGCCTGGACGCTCACCGCCTGGCTCGTCGCCGCCGCAGTGGCGACCCCTCTGCTCGGCCGGGTGGGCGACCTCCGCGGACGCCGCACCGTCTTCCTCGTGGTGCTCGCCGTCGTCGCCGTCGGCGACCTGGTCGCGTTCGCGTCGCCCGACCTCGGCACGCTCCTCATCGCCCGGGTGCTCCAGGGCGCCGGCGGCGCGCTGTTCCCGCTCGCGTTCGGCATCATCCGCGACGCCGTCCCGCTCGAGCGCGTGCCCGGCTCGATCGGCGCCCTCTCCGCCGTCATCGGCATCGGCGGCGCGGCGGGCAGCGTCGCCGCGGGTCCGCTCTCGACGCTCCTCGGCTGGCGCGGGCTGTTCCTCGTGCCGCTCGCGATCAGCGTGATCGGCGGCATCGCCACCCTCCTCGCCGTGCCGAGCACCGGCACGCGGGCCGCCGGGCGCGTGAACATCCCGGCGGCGGTCCTGCTCTCCGGCTGGCTCGTCGCGCTGCTGCTGCCGCTGAGCTCCGGCGCCCGCTGGGGCTGGACCTCGCCCGGCGTGCTCGGCCTGTTCGCCGCCGCCGCGGTGCTGCTCGCCGCGTGGGTGGTCGTCGAGCTCGGCTCCCACGAGCCGCTCGTCGACATCCGCCTCATGCTCGACCGGCGCATCTGGCCGGCCAACCTCGCCTCGCTGCTCGTCGGCGGCGCGGTCTTCGGCTACTGGGGCTACCTGCCGCAGTTCCTGCAGACGCCGACCGCGAGCGGCTGGGGCCTCGGCGCCACCGTCGCGCAGTCCGGCTTCGCGCTGCTGCCGATGCTCATCGCGATGTCGGCGGCCGGGTTCCTGACCGGGCGGATCGGACGCGTGCTCGGCCTGCGCACCCAGCTCGCCGTCGGCTCGATGGCGATGGCCGTCGCGATCGCCCTCACCGTGCTGCTGCACACGAGCATCATCGAGGTCGCCGCGATCGGCCTGCTGTTCGGCGCCGGCGTCGGCCTGGCCTACGCGGCCACCGCGAGCATCGTGGTGCAGTCCGCTCCTGCCGACCAGACCGGCGTCGCGAGCGGGGTCAACGCCAACCTCCGCACCATCGGCAGCGCGGTCGGCTCATCCGCCGTCAGCGCGATCGTATTCGGCTCGGCCGGTGCGGACGGACTGCCGAAGGAGGGCGCGTACGACACCGCGTTCGCGGTGCTCGTCGTGCTGACCCTCGCCACGGCCGTGCTCATGGCCGTCGTGCGGGACCGCCGCCGGCCGGGCACCGGCGCCTCCCCCGAGACCTCGCCGGTGCGGGTCGAGGAGGCCGCGCAGGAGTCCGTCGCCGAGGCGGCCTGAGCCCCGGCATCCGCTCGCGGCGGGTCGGACCGCGTCACCGGTCCGGCCCGCCGCGGCCGTCGGCGAGCGCACCCTGCCAGAATGACGGGATGCCCGCCAGCGACGAGGTCGACCGCATCGTCGAGGACTGGGCGCGTGAGCGCCCCGACCTCGACTTCGCGCCGCTGCAGGTGCTCTCCCGCGTCGCGCGCCTCGCGAAGCACCTCGACCGGGCGCGGCGCGCGGCGTTCGACGCCTCCGACCTCGAGCCGTGGGAGTTCGACGTGCTCAGCGCCCTGCGCCGCGCGGGCACCCCGGCGCAGCTGAGTCCGAAGGCCCTGCTGCAGCAGACCCTCGTGTCGTCCGGCACGATGACGAACCGCATCGACCGGCTCGTCGAGCGCGCCCTCGTCGAGCGGCGCACCGATCCGCACGACGGCCGCGGCATCCTCGTCGTCATGACGGAGGCGGGCCGCGAGCGCGTCGACCGCGCGATCAGCCTGTTGCTCGAGGCCGAGCGCGACCTGCTCGCCGGACTGCCGGGCGCCGACCAGGAGCGGCTCGCGGCGCTGCTGCGCAAGCTCAGCCTCGACTTCGACTGAGCCGGGCGCTCAGACGGACGGCGTCGCCGCGTCCGGATGCCCGCCGGAGTCCGCCCCGTCGCCCTCGCGGTGCTTGTGCGGGCGGTGCCGCGGCTCGTAGACGCCGCGCCCGACGACGATGTTCGCCGGGATCAGCAGGAGCCAGAAGTACATGCCCCACGACGGCTCGAGCAGCGCGACCGGCATGGAGAGCAGGAACACGACCGGGGTCACGAGCAGGTTCACGTTGATGAGCCGGTAGAGCTGATCGTCGATGCGGCGACGGTCGACGAAGTCGCGACGCCAGGCGTAGACCCACAGCAGCATCTGCATGATGCCGACCGCGGCCATCACCCCGTCGTAGAGCAGCACCGCGACGAGCGGGGTGTCGCCGTGACCGCTGAGCAGCGACGTCGGGAACGGCACGAAGGCGATGAGGAACAGCAGCACGAGGTTGATCCAGATCATCGAGCTGTCGATCGCCGTGATCGCGGTGAACTTGCGGTGGTGCGCGACCCAGTTCGCGGCGATCACGTAGAAGCTGATCGCGTAGGCGGCGATCTGCGGCAGCGCCTCGAGCAGCGCCGAGCCGATCTCCGGACCGCGGACGGCCTCCGGGATCCGGATGTCGATCACCAGCAGCGTCATCGCGATCGCGAACACGGCGTCGCTGAAGAACACCATCCGCTCGAGCGCGGATCCGCTCTCCCTGGTGTGCAGCCGGTGGTAGCGGTCGTTCGTCGCGCCCATGCGGCTCAGGCTACTGGCGGGGACATCCGTCTCCGCGAGCGCCGCGGAATGTCCCGAGTGCCGCGGAACGTACCGGCGCAGTCGCACCGATGCGCAGCATTGGTGCGACTGGGAACTCAGCCCTCCAGCAGCTCGCTGAGCTCGAGCCAGCGCTCCTCCGCCGCCGCGGCCTCGCGCTCGAGGTCGGAGAGCTCCTGCTGCATCCGGGCGAGCAGCTCGAAGTCCGACTGATCGGCGGTCGCGAACGCGGCGTGCTTCGCCGTGATCGCGTCGCCCTGCTTCGCGAGCCGTCGGTCGAGGGAGGCGAGCTCCTTCTCCGCCGCGCGCCGCTCCGCTCCGCCGGGCGACAGCCTCGACGAGGAGGCCGGTGCCCCCGACGAGCCGGACGACGGCGCAGCGCCCGCGCTCCCCCGCGTCGCCGGCCCGGCAGCACCCGTGCCGGCCGGGGCGTCCCGACGCAGGCGCAGGTACTCCTCGACGCCGCCGGGCAGGTGCCGCAGCCGGCCGTCGAGCACGCCGTACTGCTGGTCGGTGACGCGCTCGATGAGGTAGCGGTCGTGCGAGACGACGAGCAGCGTGCCGGGCCACGAGTCGAGCAGGTCCTCCAGCGCGGCGAGCATGTCGGTGTCGAGGTCGTTCGTCGGCTCGTCGAGGATGAGCACGTTCGGCTCGTCGAGCAGCACCATGAGCAGCTGGAGGCGGCGGCGCTGCCCGCCGGAGAGGTCCTTCACGCGCGACGACAGCTGCTCGGTCGGGAAGCCGAGCCGCTCCAGCAGCTGACCAGGGGTCAGCTCGACGCCGCCCACCTGGTAGGTCGTGCGGTAGCGGCCGACGACGTCGCGCACGCGGTCGTCGGCGATCTCCTCGAGCTCCGCGAGGCGCTGGTCGAGCATCCCGATGCGCACGGTGGTGCCGCGCTTCACCCGGCCGGAGGTCGGCGCGACGGTGCCGGCGACGAGGCCGAGCAGCGTCGACTTGCCCGCGCCGTTCACGCCGAGCACGCCGGTCCGCTCGCCGGGGGCGATGCGCCACTCCACGTCGCGCAGCACGACGCGGGTGCCGCCGGCGGCCTCCGTGTCCGGCACGTCCACGCCGGCGTCGAGCAGGTCGACGACGTCCTTGCCGAGCCGGGAGACGGCGAGGTTCTGCAGCGAGACCCGGTCGCGCAGCGGCGGGACGTCCTCGATGAGCTGGTTCGCCGCGTCGATGCGGAACTTCGGCTTCGCGGTGCGGGCCGGGGCGCCGCGGCGCAGCCAGGCGAGCTCCTTGCGCATGAGGTTCTGGCGCTTCGACTCGGCGGCGGCCGCCATCCGGTCGCGCTCGACGCGCTGCAGCACGTAGGCCGCGTACCCGCCCTCGAACGGCTCGATGAGCCGGTCGTGCACCTCCCATGTCGTGGTCGAGACCTCGTCGAGGAACCACCGGTCGTGCGTCACGACCACCAGCCCGCCGCGGTTCGCCGACCAGCGCCGCTTGAGGTGCTCGGCGAGCCAGGCGACGCCCTCGACGTCGAGGTGGTTCGTCGGCTCGTCGAGCAGCACGACGTCCCACTCGCGGGTGAGCACCGCGGCCAGGTTCACGCGGCGCCGCTGCCCGCCGGAGAGCTCGCCGATGCGCTGGTCGAAGCGGATGCCGACGAGCAGCCCGCCGAGCACGTCGCGCACGCGGGCGTCGCCCGCCCACTCGTGCTCGAGCCGGTCGCCGACGATCGCGTGGCCGACGGTCTCGTCCTCCGGCAGCCGGTCGGACTGGTCGAGCATGCCGAACGTCAGCCCGCCGCGCCGGGTGACCTGCCCGGCGTCCGGCTCCTGCCGTCCGGCGAGCAGCCGCAGCAGGGTCGACTTGCCGTCGCCGTTGCGGCCGACGACGCCGATCCGGTCGCCGTCGGCGATCCCCGCGGTCACCTCGTCGAAGACGACCTTCGTCGGGTACTCGAGGTGGAGCCGCTCGGCTCCCAGCAGATGGGCCACGGGCTCCGAGCCTAGGCGGGCGCGGTGCCCGGCGCGGAATCGTCGGAGCGGAGGGCGGCGGACGCTCAGTCCGGCAGCAGGCGGGCGCCGTGCACCGGGCCCGTGGCGCGCACGACCGTCAGCCGCGCGGCCGACAGCGCGACCTGCAGCTCGAGCGCGGAGTCGAGGTCGGCCGCGAGGAACGCGACCGTCGGGCCCGAGCCCGACACGACCCCCGCGAGCGCGCCGTTCGCCTCGCCGAGCTCGAGGGTCTGCGCGAGCGAGGGCTCGAGGTGCAGGGCCGGCGCCTGGAGGTCGTTGTGCAGCACCTCCGCCAGCATCCGCGGGTCGCCGGCGCGGAGCGCGTGCAGCACGTCGGAGTCGACGACGGGACGCGGATCCGCCGGCGTGATGTCGAGCGCGTGCCGCTCGCGGTGCTGGTCGAGCTCGCGGTAGACCTCGGGCGTCGAGAGCCCGAAGTCCGCGAGCGCGAGCACCCACTGGTAGCTCCCCTGGGCGAGCGCCGGCGAGAGCTCGTCGCCGCGGCCGGTGCCGATCGCCGTGCCGCCGGTGAGGGCGAACGGCACGTCGGCACCCAGCCGACGGGCCAGGGTGAAGAGGTCCTCGCGGCTGAGGTCGGTGCCCCACAGCGAGTCGAGCGCGAGCAGGGTCGCGGCGGCGTCCGCGGACCCGCCGCCCATCCCGCCGGTCACCGGCACGTGCTTGTCGATCTCGATGCGCGCGGCGCCGGAGTAGCCGGTGTGCTCCTGCAGCATGCGGCCGGCGACGATCGCGATGTTCGTCTGATCGAGCGGCACGCGGCTGATGTCGACGGAGCCCGTGACGGAGACGCTGAACTCGGAGGCCGGCGTGACCCGCACCTCCTCGGCGAGCGAGAGCGCCTGGTACGCGATCGCCACGTCGTGGTAGCCATCGTCCATGACGGCACCCACACGGAGGAACACGTTCACCTTCCCGGGCGCCTTGGCTCGCACGGCCGCTCGCCCGGGGGTGGTCATGGATTCACGTTAGCCGACGCGAGGATGACTCCTCTGCGGTGCGGCTCAGGGCGCGCCCGGACCCCCGGAGGCAGCGGCCGCGGACGCCGCCCGTGCGATCGCGAGGAAGTCGGCGAGCGACAGCTGCTCGCCGCGTGCGGTCGGATCGAGCCCGGCCGACTCGATGACGGCCGAGGCCGCTGCCGATCCGCCGAGCGCGTCGGCGAGCGCCTGGCGCAGCATCTTGCGGCGCTGGCCGAACGCGCCGTCGATGATCGCGGAGGTCGCGACCCGCTCCGCCTCGTCGCCGGGCGGCGGGGCGGCGTGGAACGCCACGAGCACGGAGTCGACGTTCGGCACGGGCCAGAAGACCTGGCGCGACACCGAGCCGGCGAGCGACCACGCGCCGTACCAGGCGGCCTTCGCCGACGGACCGCCGTAGATCTTCGATCCGGGCCGCGCGGCGATCCGCTCGCCGACCTCGGCCTGCACCATGACGAGCGCCGACTCGATGCCCGGGAAGGCGGCCAGCAGGTGCAGCAGCACCGGCACCGACACGTTGTACGGCAGGTTGGCCACGAGCCGGCGCGGCGGCTCGGGCAGCGTCGTGATGCGCAGCGCGTCGTCCGTGACCACCGTGAGGTCGGCATCCGGCGCGAGCTGGGCGACCGTGACCGGCAGCTGCGCGGCGAGGCGCCGGTCGATCTCGACCGCGGTGACGCGGGCGCCGGCCTCGAGCAGCCCGAGTGTCAGCGATCCGAGCCCGGGTCCGACCTCGAGCACGGCATCGCCCGACTCGACGCCGGCGATCCGGACGATGCGGCGCACGGTGTTCGCGTCGTGCACGAAGTTCTGCCCGAGCTTCTTCGTGGGCTGCACGTCGAGCAGCTCGGCGAGGTCGCGCACCTCGGCCGGTCCCAGCAGGGTCGTCGTCACGCGCGGCTCACCGCGGACCGGGAGCACCCTCGGGGTGCTCGTCGAAGGGACCCGGCGGCGGCGCGACCGGCTCGTCGTCCCAGCGCCCGTAGACCTGCTCGGTGGTCGAGGAGATCTGCGCCGCGAGCATCGAGGCGTCGGTGCCGAGCGTCGCCGCCATCGACCGCACGGTCCAGGGCAGCAGGTAGGCGGAGTTCGGCCGCCCGCGGTGCGGCGTCGGCGTGAGGTAGGGCGCATCCGTCTCGACGAGGATCCGGCTGCGCGGGATGGCCTCGAGCGCGTCGCGGAGCGGCTGGGCGTTCTTGAACGTGACGGTGCCCGAGAACGAGAGGTACCAGCCGCGCTCCGCCACGAGCCGCGCGAAGTCCGCGTCGCCGCTGAAGCAGTGGAACACCGTCCGCTCGGGGGCGCCGACCCGGTCGAGCGTGCGGACGACCTCCTCGTGGGCGTCGCGGTCGTGGATCTGCAGCGCGAGGTCGTGCCGCTTCGCGATCTCGATGTGCGCCTCGAAGGAGCGGATCTGCGCCGCGATCCCGTCCTCGCCCTCGGTGCGGAAGAAGTCGAGGCCGGTCTCGCCGACGGCGCGCACCCGCGGCTCGCCCGCCAGGCGGTCGATCTCGGCGAGCTGGTCGTCGAGCACGCCCTCCTCCGCGAGCCGCGGCGCCTCGTTCGGATGCAGCGCCACGGCCGCGAGCACGCGCGGCTCGCGCGCCGCGACCTCGACGCCCCAGCGCGAGGACTCGAGGTCGGTGCCCACCTGCACGACGCCGCGCACGCCGACGCTCGAGGCGCGGCCGAGGGCGTCGCGGTACTCGAGGCCCTCGCCGTCCGCGCTCATCTCGAGATGGGTGTGGTTGTCGTAGACCGGGACGACGAGCGCCTCCGGCAGCGGCGGGTACGCCGGGTCGCTCACGCGACGCCCGCGGCGGCGGGCGCTCCCGGCAGGGTCGGCACGGCCTCCGGATCGATGCGCGGGAAGAGCGGCGACTCGAGCGGTGTCACGGTGCCGGTGGACGTCCAGGCCCCGGGCTCGAGGATCTGCTGCGCGCGGAGCTCCCCGACGCCGCCGAGCGAGCTCCAGAGCCGCTCGGTCGCCTTCGTGAGCACGGGCGACAGCAGGATGCCGGTGGCGCCGAGCACGCGGACCGCGACGTGCAGCACGGTGCGCAGGCGCTCCGCCGTCGCCGGGTCCTTCGCGAGCGCCCACGGCTCGGTGTCGGTGATGTAGCCGTTGAGGTCGTCGACGAGCGTCCAGATGCGGGCGATGGCCTCGTGGATCGCGAAGCGCTCGACGGCGGCATCCGCCTCGGCGGCGAGCAGGTCGGGCGCGGCGAGCAGCGCCGCGTCGGCCTCCGTCAGCTCGCCCGGCTCGGGGATCGCGCCGTCGAAGTACCGCCCGATCATCGCGATCACCCGCGAGGCGAGGTTGCCGAAGCCGTTCGCGAGCTCCGCCTGGTAGCGCGCCGAGATGTCCTCCCAGCTGAACGAGCCGTCCTGGCCGTACGAGATCGCGCGCAGGAAGTAGTAGCGGAAGGCGTCCGACCCGAAGGTGTCGGTGATCTGCCTCGGCGCGATGCCGGTCAGCTTCGACTTGGACATCTTCTCGCCGCCGACGAGCAGCCAGCCGTGGCCGAAGACGTGCTTCGGCACCTCGAGGCCCGCGGCCATGAGCATCGCGGGCCAGATCACGGCGTGGAAGCGGGCGATGTCCTTGCCGACGATCTGCACTGCCGGCCAGCGGCGGGCGAACGTCGCCTCGTCGGTGCCGTAGCCCGTCGCGGTGATGTAGTTCAGCAGCGCGTCGAACCAGACGTAGACGACGTGCGCCGGATCCCACGGCACCTGCACGCCCCAGTCGAAGCTGGTGCGCGAGATGGAGAGGTCGGAGAGCCCCTGCTCGACGAAGCGGATGATCTCGTTCCGCACGCTCTCGGGCTGCACGAAGTCGGGCCGCTCCCGATACAGCTCGAGCAGGCGGTCCTGGAACGCGCTCATCCGGAAGAAGTAGTTCGTCTCCTTGAGGATCTCGACGGGACGCGAGTGGATGGCGCACACCAGCTCGCCCGCGTAGTCGCCGACCTCGGTGAGCACGAGCTCGTCGCGCTGCTTGTACTCCTCGCAGCCGACGCAGTAGAAGCCCTCGTACTCGCCGCGGTAGATGTGGCCGGCATCGTGGAGCTGCTGGATGAACGTCAGCACGCCCTGCACGTGGCGGTCGTCCGTGGTGCGGATGAAGTCGTCGTTCGCGATGTCGACCGTCTCGAGCAGCGGCTTCCAGGCGTTCTCGACGAGCTGGTCCGCCCACTCCTGCGGGGTCGCGCCGTTCGCGGTGGCGGTGCGGAGGATCTTCTCGCCGTGCTCGTCGGTGCCCGTGAGCAGCCAGGTGTCGTCGCCGCGCTGGCGGTGCCAGCGCGCGAGCATGTCGGCGCTGACCTCCGTGTAGGCGTGCCCGATGTGGGGCACGTCGTTCACGTAGAAGATCGGCGTCGCGACGTAGAAGGAATCACCCGAGGGCATTCCCCGATTCTAGACGGCGGCTCGTCGTGTTACCGGGCGGGGGCCGCCCGGCCGACGCGGCGCGCTCAGCCGTCGACCTCGACCCGGAGGTCGTCCGACCAGGCCC
Organism: Schumannella sp. GW821-FHT10F01; assembly: GCF_058809295.1. NCBI lineage: Bacteria > Bacillati > Actinomycetota > Actinomycetes > Micrococcales > Microbacteriaceae > Schumannella > Schumannella sp. GW821-FHT10F01. Next base: position 46,470 of record NZ_JBXASM010000014.1, on the reverse strand, counting down.
CGCAGGTGCCGGCATCGGTCTTCCAGTCCGGCGCGAGCGCCGCGCGGGCGATCGCGCGGCCGGTGTCGTCCTGGGCGGCGACGGTGAAGCGCTCCGGCGGCGTGCCGTCGAACGTGAGGCGCCACGTCCGATCGGCGGCGGAGCCGAGCTGCTCGATCGTGACGTCGTCGGCGCAGCCGTCGAGGCACGAGAGGGACACGGCGTCCTGGTCGTCGACGACGACCTTGACGCTGGACGGATCGGTGCAGGTGGTGGGCGCACACGCGGCGAGGAGCATGACCATGGGCAGCGCCAGGGTCAGTGCGGCGATGGGCGCCATTCGGGTGGCAACCATGAGGCGAGGGTAGGGAAGCGCGCTCCCCGCCGGTAGGTCCGCGAACGGGGCGCAGACCGTTCCGTCCTCCGGGCTCCCCCGGAGGGCGCGGGCGGCGGCATAGAGTCCTTCCCATGCCGACCCCGCCGACCGCCGTGGACGGCGCCTCGACCACCCCCGCGTCCGGCCGGCTCACCTCGCTCGACGGGCTCCGCGGGCTCGCCGCGATCATCGTGGTGCTGCACCACCTGTCGCTGACCCTCCGCCCGTTCTCCGACACCTGGATCGTGCCGACGGCGCAGCATCCGCCGACCGGCTCGGCCGTCTGGTGGCTCACCTCGACGCCGGCGCAGCTGCTCATCGCCGGACCGGAGGCGGTGCTCGTCTTCTTCGTGCTCAGCGGCGTGGTGCTGACCCTGCCGGTGCTGCGCCGAGGCGCCGACTACGACTGGGGCGCGTACTACCCGCTGCGGATGGTGCGGCTCTACCTGCCCGCCATCGCCTCCGTGCTGCTCAGCGCGGTCTGGGTGCTCGCCACCGGGTGGTCGACGGCCGGCACGACGAGCCTCTGGGTGCAGGCGTACCGCTTCACCGGCTTCGACCTCCCGCGCACGGTGTCGGGCATGGACCTGCTGTTCGGCGACAACGCGCTGAACAACGTGCTCTGGACGCTGCGCTGGGAGGTGCTCTTCTCCCTGCTGCTGCCGATCGCCGTGATCGTCGCTGTGGCGATCCGCCGGCTCTGGCTGCCCGCTGTCGTCGCGCTCGTCGCCGCCTGCGTCGCCGGCCAGTACCTCGGCAACGGGTCGCTGCAGTTCCTGCCGGTCTTCCTGATCGGCTGCCTCATCGCCGTGCATCACGAGCGGCTCGTCGCCTGGGCGGCGGATCCGGCGCACCGGCGGACGCTGCGCTGGGGCGGGCTCGCGGTGCTCGTGCTGTCGCTGCTGCTGCTCGGCATCCACTGGACCGCGTGGGGACTGCTCGGCGGGCCGCCGCGCGGGCAGTCGCTGCTGCTCGGCATCCAGCCCCTCGGCGCGACCGGGCTCGTGCTCGTCGCGGCGTACTGGCCGCCGGCGCGCTCGCTGCTCTCCACCGCGTTCTTCCGCTGGCTCGGCCGCGTCTCGTTCAGCGTCTACCTCGTGCACGTGCCCGTGATCATCGCGATCGACGGACTCGTCGGCGAGTGGGCGCCGCCCGCGCGCCTGCTCATCAGCCTCGCGGTCGCGCTCGGCATCGCCGAGCTGTTCTCCCGCCTCGTCGAGCAGCCCTCCCACCGGCTCGCCCGGCGGGTGGGGCGCGCGTCGTCCGCGGCCTTCCAGCGGCTCCGGACGCCGACTGCCGCCCGCTAGGACGGCTCGCCGATCAGCGGGCGCGGAGCGCCGCCTCGTACAGCTCACGGCGGCCGAGCCCGGTGCCCGCGGACACCTGCGCCGCGGCGTCCTTGAGGCGCGCGCCGTCGGCGGCGAGCGCGAGCACCTCGGCCACGGCGGACGGCAGGTCCGCCTGCCGCGGCGGCGCGCCGCCGACGACGATCACGATCTCGCCGCGCGCGCCCTCCGCGAAGCGCTCGGCCAGCTCAGCGAGGGTGCCGCGGGCGACCTCCTCGTGCAGCTTCGTGAGCTCGCGGCACACCGCGGCGGGGCGGTCCGGGCCGAACGCCGTCGCGAGGTCGCGGAGGCTGTCGCCGACCCGGTGCGGCGACTCGAAGAACACGAGCGTGCGCTGCTCCCCCGCGAGCGGCGCCAGCGCGGACACCCGCCCGCGCCGGGGCAGGAAGCCCTCGAAGGCGAAGCGGTCGGTCGGCAGGCCGCTGAGGGTCAGGGCGGCGAGCACAGCGCTCGGTCCCGGCAGCCCGGTCACCGTGACACCCGCCGCGATGGCGGCGGTGACGAGCGCGAAGCCGGGGTCGCTCACGGCCGGCGTGCCGGCATCCGTCAGCACGAGCAGATCGGACTCCCGCGCCGCCTGGACGAGCTCCCCGGCCTTCTGCACCTCGTTGTGCTCGTGCAGCGCGACGAGGCGGGGACGGTTCTCGACGCCGAGTCCGCGCATGAGCTGCACGGCCATCCGGGTGTCCTCCGCAGCGACCACCTCGGCGGCCTCGAGCGCGTCCACCAGCCGGCGGCTCGCGTCGCCGAGATTGCCGATCGGGGTGGCGGCGAGGATGATCACGCCCCGAGCGTACGCAGTCCGGCCACCCGCGCCCTGGTTAGCATTCGGGGGTGACGAGCGACCGCCCCGCCGAGCCCGAGCGGGAGGCCCGACCCGCGCACCGGGTCGACACGGGCCGCGACGGCACACTCGACGACGGCCGCGGCGGCGAGTTCGACCGCGCCCTCGACGACGACGGCCGCGCCCGGGTGCACCTGCCGTTCGCCGACCGGATGGCGGCCGCCGCCGCGGCCGCGGGGGCCACCGCGAGCACCGCGCTCGCCGGGCCCGCGACCCGGGTCGACGCCTGGTGGTCGCGCACGATGGAGGATCCTGGCGCGCAGCGGCTCTGGCGGGTCGGGGCGCCGATCGCCGTCACGGCGATCGCGGCCGCGCTCCGGCTCTGGAACCTCGGCGAGCCCCACGAGCTCGTCTTCGACGAGACCTACTACGTGAAGGACGCCTGGGCGATCCTGCACCGGGGCTACGAGACCTCCTGGCCGGAGGGGTCCGACGGGCTGTTCAAGTCCGGCATCCCCGCCGACCCTGGCACGTCGCCGTCCTTCGTCGCGCATCCGCCGCTCGGCAAGTGGATGATCGCGCTCGGCATGCTCGTGTTCGGCGGCGGCAGCGGGGTCGGCTGGCGGATCGTGACGGCGCTCGTCGGCATCGCGCTCGTCGTGCTGACCATGCTCATCGCGAAGCGGCTGTTCCGCTCGACGCTCGTCACGGTGCTGGCGGGCGGGCTGCTCGCGATCGACGGCAACGCGATCGTGATGAGCCGCGTGGCGCTGCTCGACAACTCGGTCGCGCTGTTCGGGCTGCTCGGTGCGGGGGCGGTGCTGCTCGATCGCGCGTGGACGCAGCGCAGGCTCGAGGCGTGGGTGACGCGGCGCGAGCTCGAGCATCGGCGCGTCGACTGGGGTCCGGTGCTGTGGTGGCGGCCGTGGCTGCTCGCCGCGGGGCTCGCATTCGGCGCCGCGAGTGCCGTCAAGTGGAGCGGCCTGTACCTGCTCGCCGTGTTCGCCGTGTACACGGTGGCGACGGATGTGCTCGCCCGGCGCCGCCTCGGGCTCGAGTTCTGGCTCTCCGGGACCGTGCTGCGCCAGGGGCCGGTCAGCTTCCTGCTCACCGTGCCGATCGCGCTCGCCGTCAACGTCGCGAGCTGGGCGGGATGGTTCGCGACGTCCGGCGGCTACTTCCGCCAGTGGGTGGAGCAGACCGTCCCGAGCGCGGCCTGGAGCGGCGGGCTGTCGTGGGTGCCGTACTGGTTCCAGAACTGGTGGCACTACCAGGCGGAGATGTACGGGTTCCACGTCAACGAGCACGATCCGCACTCGTATCAGGCGAATCCGCTCACCTGGCTGCTGCTCGTGCGGCCGACGAGCATGTACTACCGCGACTACGGCGACGGCACGATGGGCGCCATCACCGGTATCGCGAACCCGCTGATCTGGTGGGCCGGCACCGCCGCGCTGGGCTACGCGCTCGTGCGCCTCATCCGCTACCGCGACGCCCGGATGGGCTTCGTGCTGGTGGGGATCGCGGCGGGCTACCTGCCGTGGATGCTCTACCTCGCCCGCACGGTGTTCCAGTTCTACACGATCGTCTTCGAGCCGTTCATGATGCTCGCGCTCGCCGCCGCGCTGGTCTCGCTGATGGGCCCGCCACGGGGCGATCCGTCGCGGCGTCGCGTCGGGCTGACCACCGTCGGGGTGTTCCTGGCCGTCTGCGTCGCGCTGAGCGCGTTCTGGTACCCGATGTGGACCGGCACCCGCATCCCGGAGTGGTTCCTGCGCGCCCACTACTGGATCCGCAGCTGGATCTGACCGACCCGCCGCCGACCGCGCGCCGCGCGTGACGCCCGGTTGCACGACGGCGGTGGCGTGCCGCGGCCGCCGGTAGCGTGGGAGCATGCCTGCTGCATCGTCCGACCGCGAGTACGGGTTCCGCACCCGCGCCATCCACGCCGGCAACATCCCGGACCCGGTGACCGGCGCCCGCGCGCTGCCGATCTACCAGACGAGCGCGTTCGTCTTCGACGACACCGCGGACGCCGCCGCCCGGTTCGCGCTGCAGAAGTACGGCAACATCTACTCCCGCCTGGCGAACCCGACGGTCGCGAGCTTCGAGGAGCGCATCGCCTCGCTCGAGGGCGGCCTCGGCGCCGTCGCCGCGAGCTCCGGCCTCGGCGCCGAGTTCATCGTGTTCGCGTCGCTCGCGGGCGCCGGCGACCACATCGTCGCCTCGTCGTCGCTCTACGGCGGCACCGTCACCCAGCTCGACGTGACGCTGCGCCGCTTCGGCGTCGAGACGACGTTCGTGCACTCCTCGGAGGCCGCGGACTACGCCGCCGCGATCCGCCCGGAGACGAAGCTGATCTTCGTCGAGACGATCGCGAACCCGTCCGGCGAGATCGCCGACCTCGAGGCCCTCGCCGACGTCGCGCACGCGGCTGGCGTGCCGCTCATCGTCGACTCGACGATCCCGACCCCGTACCTGAACCGGCCGATCGAGTGGGGCGCCGACGTCGTCATCCACTCCGCCACGAAGTTCCTCGGCGGCCACGGCACCACGCTCGGCGGCGTCGTCGTCGAGTCCGGCCGCTTCCACTGGGCCACCGACCGCTTCCCGCTGTTCGACCAGCCGGTGCCGCACTACGGCGGCCTGAACTGGCACGGCAACTTCGGCGAGTACGCGTTCCTCACCCGCCTCCGCGCCGAGCAGCTGCGCGACATCGGGCCGGTGCTGGCGCCGCACTCGGCGTTCCTGCTCGCGCAGGGCGTCGAGACGCTGCCGTTCCGCATGCAGGCGCACGTCGAGAACGCCCGCGCCGTCGCGGAGTTCCTCGCCGCGGACGACCGCGTCGACTACGTGAACTGGGCCGGCCTCCCGGAGCACCCGCACCACGAGCGCGCCGCGAAGTACCTGCCGAAGGGGCCGGGCTCGGTCTTCGCCTTCGGCGTGCGCGGCGGCCGCGCCGCCGGGCAGACGTTCATCGAGAGCGTCGACCTCGCCTCCCACCTGGCGAACATCGGCGACGCGAAGACGCTCGTCATCCACCCGGCGTCGACGACCCACGCGCAGCTCACCGAGACGCAGCTCGCCGAGGCGGGCGTCGAGCCCGGCCTGGTGCGCATCAGCGTCGGCATCGAGGACCCGGACGACATCATCGCCGACCTCGACCAGGCGCTCGACGCGGCCACCCGCGCCTGACGCCGGCACCCAGCACCCGCACCCAGCGCCCAGCACCCCGCCCGCGAGAGGATGACGGCATGACCGACACCGCGCTGCAGACCACGCAGCTCAGCAACGGACTCACCTGCGACCTGCCGGCCGACTCGCCCCTGGCGAAGCTGCTGCGCTCGAACCGCACCTGGGTGGGTCCGAGCGCGAAGGAGCGCCTCGGCATCCTGCGCCGGGCGAAGTCGGTCGCGATCGTGGGCGCCTCGCCGAACCCGGCGCGCTCGTCGTTCTTCGTCTCGACCTACCTGCAGCAGTCGAGCGACTACGACCTGTACTTCGTGAACCCGAACGCCGACGAGATCCTCGGGCAGCCCGTCTACAAGTCCCTCGCGGACCTGCCCGTCGTGCCCGACATCGTCGACGTGTTCCGCAAGGCGAGCGACATCCCGAGCGTGATCGACGACGTCGTGGCCATCGGCGCTCCGACGGTCTGGGTGCAGCTCGGCATCTGGAACGAGGAGGCGGCCTACTACGGCGAGTCGAAGGGGCTCACGGTCGTGATGGACCGCTGCATCAAGGTCGAGCACGCCCGCTTCCACGGCGGCCTCCACCTGCTCGGCTTCGACACCGGCCAGATCACGAGCCGCAAGACCCTCCGCTGAGCGGATCCGGCGCCCCGCTAGCCTGAGCGCGTGAGCACCCCTCCGAGCTCGGATCGGCCGCACGTGCTCCTCGTGGACGACGAGGCCGGCATCCGGGACGCGCTCGCCCCGTACCTGTCGCGCTCCGGCTTCGACGTGACCACCGCCGGGGACGGCGCCGCCGGGCTCGCCGCGATCCGCGCCGGGAGCCCGGATCTCGTCGTGCTCGATGTGCTCATGCCGGAGCTCGACGGCCGCGAGGTGCTGCGCCGGCTCCGCTCCGGCAGCCAGGACCTGCATGCCCACGCCCGCGGGATGTGCCTGCCCGAGGGGATCCGCTCATGACCCGCCTGCACGTCGGCCTCCGACGAGGCCGCGGCACGGGAGGCGGTCGCGCTGTGCCCGCGGCTCGCGCTGAGCATCCGCGAGTGAGGCGGACGGACGGCTCGGCGGGCCAGCGATCCCCCATCCGCACCGCCTAGAGTCGGAGCATGTCGACGACGGCCGTCACCTACATCGGCGGACCCACCGTGCTGCTGGAGTGGGCCGGCCTCCGCATCGTCACCGATCCGACGTTCGATCCGCCGCAGAGCTACTCCGAGCCGGGGTCGACCACGCTGGTGAAGACCGCCGGACCGGGCGTCGCGCGGGCCGATCTCGGCGTCGTCGACCTCGTGCTGCTGTCGCATCACCAGCATAAGGACAACCTCGACTGGGAGGGCCTCGAGCTCATCGCCCAGGGCCCGCTCACGCTGAGCACCCGCGCTGCCGCGAGCGACCTGTTCGGCGGCTCGGTGGTCGGCTACGACGACTGGGAGAGCCACCGGCTCGGCGACGCGACCGTGACCGTCGTGCCGGCGCAGCACCGGCCTCCGGGCGGCGGCGACGTCGACGTGGTCGGCTTCGTGCTGCAGGCGCCCGGCGAGCGCACGGTCTACGTCGGGGGCGACAACCGCTCGCTCGGGCTGGTCGGCCAGATCGCCGAGAACTTCCCCGACATCGACCTCGCCATCCTCAACGCCGGCGCCGCCCGCGTGCCCTCGATCGACGGCAACCTCACGCTCACCAGCGCGGATGCCGCCGCCGCGGCCGGCACCCTCGGCGTCTCCGCCGTGGTCGGCGTGCACACCGACGACTGGGAGCACTTCAGCGAGAACCGCCCGGCCCTCGAGGCCGCCTTCGCGGACGCGCCGGGGCTCCTCGTCGTGACGCCGAAGGGCGAGCGCGTCGAGCTCTAGGCGAGCCCGCCGAACTCGCCGGCTGAGGAAGGCCGTCCACGGCCCTCCTCAGCCATCGGATACGGCGATCAGTTGACGTCGTCGGGGTGCGAGCCGACCCGCTTGTGCTCGTCGAGCAGGTCGATCGCGCCCATCTCGCCCTCGTCGAGCTCGAAGCCGAAGAGGTCGAAGTTCTCCGCGAGGCGGTGCTTCGAGCTCGACTTCGGGAAGATCACGATGCCGTGCTGCAGGTGCCAGCGCAGCACGACCTGCGCGCCGCTGACGCCGTGGTGCTCGGCGGCGGCGACGATCGGGCCGCGCTCGAGCAGGTCGTACTTGCCCTGGCCGAGCGGGCCCCAGGCCTCGGTCACGATGCCGAGCTTCTCGTGCACGGCCCGCAGCTCGCGCTGCGCGAACGCCGGGTGCAGCTCGATCTGGTTGACGGCCGGCACGATGCCGGTCTCGTCGACGATGCGCTCGAGGTGCTCGGCCTGGAAGTTGCTCACGCCGATCGAGCTCGCCTTGCCGGCCGACCGGATGTCGATCATCGTGCCCCAGGTGTCCGCGTAGTCGTCGCGCTGCGGCAGCGGCCAGTGGATGAGGTACAGGTCCACGCTCTCGACGCCGAGCTTGCCGAGGCTCTCGTCGATGGCGGCGAGCGCCTGCTCGCGGGGGTGCGCGTCGTTGAAGAGCTTCGTGGTGATCCAGAGCTCGTCGCGCGGGACGCCGGACGCGGCGATCGCCCGGCCGACGCCCTCCTCGTTGCGGTAGGCGGCCGCGGTGTCGATGTGGCGGTAGCCGATCTCGAGCGCCTCGGCGACGTTCCGCTCCGTGGTGTCCGGGTCGACCTTGAAGACCCCGACGCCGAGCTGCGGGATCTCGTGGCCGTCGTTGAGTGCGAGAGAGGGGACGTGGCTCATGGTCTCAACCCTGCCACGTCCCCTCCCATCGGACGATCAGCCGTCGCTCAGCCGCGGGTCTCGACCTTCACGTAGTCGATCCTCATCGGCTGGCCGGACACGGTCGCGTCGTTCGGCACCGCTCCCCCGAAGGCGCCGGGGAATCCGCCGCCCATCGCCACGTTGAGGATGATGAAGAACCCGTGGTGCGTGGCGTCGTTCCAGGTCTGCTGGTCGACGCGGGTGGAGTCGAGCGTGAAGTAGTTCACGCCGTCGCGGTACCAGCGCAGCTGCTCCGGGCTCGTGGAGCGGTCGAGCTCGATCGCATAGGTGTGGAAGCCCTGCCGGCATCCGTCGCAGCCCTGCTCGCCGCTGCCGAGGCCGGTCGACTCGCCGCACGGTCCGCCGGGGTTGACGCCGCAGTGCAGCGTGCCGAATACGGAGTTGCGGCCGTTGATGGCCTCCATGATGTCGATCTCGCCGATCTGCGGCCAGGTGCCGCCCTGACGGAGGCCCTCGCCGAGCATCCAGAAGGCCGGCCAGTAGCCGGTGCCGTTCGCATCGTTCACGTCCGGCATCTGCAGCGACGCCTCGACGCGGAGCACGCCGCCCACCGGGGCGCCGAAGTCGTTGCGGTTCGTGGTGACGCGGCCGGAGGTCCAGCTGCCGTCGCCCTGCCGCAGCGGCGTGATGGCGAGGTTGCCGTTCCCGTCGAGCGCGGTGTTCGCCGTGCTGTCGGTCATGTTCTCGATCTCGCCGGTGCCGAAGCCGGTGCCGATCTCGTGCGACCAGTCGCCGCCGATCGCCTGGCCGGCCGGGCCGTCGAAGTCGTCGGTCCAGACCCGCGTCCAGCCGTCGCCGGGCGGCGGCGCCGACGCCTGGCTGCTGCCGGCCCCGACCAGGGCGAGCGGGATGCCCGCCGCCACTGCCGCCAGTGCTGCCAGTCCGCGTCGCAGCATCCGCTTCCGTGCGCTCGGCGCCGTCCGACTGCTCGGCGCCGAGTCCGTCGTTCGTGTGGTCATCGGAGAACCTCCTCGTCGTTCCGATGGGTCGACTCCCGACGGTCCACCCTGACCGGAAACGCTTCCGGACCGCGACGTTACGCCGGCCCCCGGACGGGGGGCAAGACCCCAGCGGGGCGACTCCCGGGTGATGTCCAGGGAGCCGGGAGGGCTGCTCCGGGGCTACTCCGGCGCGGGTCCGGTCGACTCGCGGATGAGCAGGCGCGTCGGCAGCAGGGTCGGCGCCGCCTCGATCGGCTCGGGATCCGGCTGCGCCCGGCGCCGCTCGATCAGCGCGGTGAGGCGCCCGACGATCGTGCGGCCGAGGGCGAGGTGATCCTGCGCAAGGGTCGACAGCGTCGGCCGCACGAGCGCCGCCGACTCCAGGTCGTCGATGCCGAGCACCGAGATGTCGCCGGGCACGTCGAGGCCCGCGTCGAGGATCGCGCGGAGCGCCCCGATCGCCATCTCGTCGCTCGCGGCGAAGACCGCGGTCGGCGGCTGCGGCAGCGCCAGCAGCCGCTGCATCGCCTCGACGCCGCTGGCGTGGAAGAAGTCGCCGTGCTCGATGTACTCCCCCGGCACGTCGATGCCGAGCTCGCCCGCCCGGCCGAGGAACCCCTCGAGCCGCTCGGAGCCCGCGAGCATGCTCAGCGGTCCGGTGATCGTGGCGATCCGCCGGTGGCCGAGCCCGGCGAGGTGGTCGACGGCCGACGATCCGCCGGCGCGGTTGTCCGATCCGACCCAGGTCGCGGCGGGGCCGTCGAGGCGGATGTCGAAGCCGACCGCCGGCACGCCGGCGTCGACGAGGGAGGCGATCGCCGCGTGCCGGGCGTCGACGCCCATGAGGATCATGCCGTCGAGGCTGTGCTCGCGCGCCATCCGCGAGAACGCGTCGGCGCGCTCGTCGCGGGTGGAGAGCAGCGTCAGGTTCAGGCCGGCCTCGTCGAGCGCCATCTTGATGCCGACGAGCACGTCCTGCAGGAACGGCTGGCTGCGTCCGTGGGTGATCGGCGACGTGTCCCAGAGCAGGCCCACCGTGTCCGACCGGCGCCGCACGAGGGCGCGCGCCGCCGCGTTGGGCCGGTAGCCGAGCGAGTCGGCGATCTCGAGCACGCGCTGCCGCGTGGCGGCGCTGACCTCGCCGGAGCCGTTGAGCGCCCGGGAGACGGTGGCCATCGACACGCCCGCGCGCTTCGCGACCTCGCGGATGTCCATGCGCGGATTCTGCCACCTCGCGCCGTCGTACGATGGAAGGCTGCCATGACGACACCCTTCGAGATCACGTATCCGCCCGAGCTGCCGGTCAGCGCCCGGCGCGACGAGCTGCTGCGCGTGCTCGGCGAGCACCAGGTGGTCGTGGTCGCCGGCGAGACCGGATCCGGCAAGACGACCCAGCTGCCGAAGATGCTGCTCGAGCTCGGCCGCGAGCGCATCGCGCACACGCAGCCCCGCCGGATCGCGGCCCGGGCCGTGGCGGAGCGGCTCTCGGAGGAGCTCGGCGTCGAGCTCGGCGGGGTCGTCGGCTACCAGGTTCGCTTCACCGACCACTCCTCGGCGGCGACCCGGGTCAAGGTGATGACCGACGGCGTGCTGCTCGCGGAGATCACGAACGACCGCGACCTGGCCCGGTACGACGCGATCATCATCGACGAGGCGCACGAGCGCAGCCTCACCATCGACTTCCTCATCGGCTGGCTGACCCGCCTGCTCCCCCGCCGGCGCGACCTCAAGGTCGTGATCACGAGCGCGACCATCGACCCGGAGCGCTTCGCGCGGCACTTCGCCGAGGCGACCGGCCGCGAGGTGCCGATCGTGGAGGTGTCGGGCCGCACCTATCCGGTGGAGGTGCGCTGGCGTCCGCTCGTCGACGACGAGCCGGAGGCCGGTGCGGGCGGCGACGCCGCCACCGCCCGGAGCGGCCCACGCGATCCGGACGACGACGACGCCCGCCCGGTGCGCGGCGGCCGCGACCAGACCCAGGGCATCCTCGACGCGCTCGACGAGCTCGCGGGCGAGCAGGACGGCGACGTGCTCGTGTTCCTCAGCGGAGAGACGGAGATCCGGGATGCCGAGGACGCCCTCCGCGGCCGGATCGCCGCGGCGCCCACGGCCGTCTGGCGCGCCACCGAGGTGCTGCCGCTGTTCGGCCGGCTCAGCGCGGCCGACCAGCACCGGGTGTTCTCGCGACCGGCGGCCGGCACGCGACGCCGGGTGATCCTCGCGACGAACGTGGCCGAGACGAGCCTGACGGTGCCCGGCATCCGGTCGGTGATCGACGTCGGCACCGCGCGCATCAGCCGGTACTCGTCGCGCGCGAAGGTGCAGCGGCTGCCGATCGAGCCGATCAGCCAGGCGAGCGCCCGCCAGCGGTCCGGCCGCGCCGGCCGCACGAGCGATGGCATCGCCATCCGTCTCTACTCGGAGGCCGACTTCGACCGGCGCCCCGAGTTCACCGACCCGGAGATCCTGCGCACCAACCTCGCGGCCGTGCTGCTGCAGATGCTCGCGCTCGGGCTCGGCGATCTCGAGGGCTTCCCGTTCCTGCAGCCGCCGGACGCCCGCGGCATCCGCGACGGCGTCGACCTGCTCGTCGAGCTCGGCGCCGTCGAGCTCGACCGCACGACCGGGCACCGGCGCATCACGCGGGCCGGGCGGGACCTGTCGCGGCTGCCGGTCGATCCGCGCTTCGGACGGATGCTGCTGGAGGCCCGCCGCCAGGGCGTGCTCGAGGAGGTCACGGCGATCGTGGCGGGGCTCACGATCCAGGACCCGCGGGAGCGCCCGCTCGAGCGCCGGGGCGAGGCGGACGCGTCGCACGCCCGCTTCACCGACCCGACGAGCGACTTCGTGACGCTGCTGAACCTGTGGCGGCACCTCGAGCGCGAGCAGCGGGAGCGCTCTGGCAGCGCCTTCCGGCGGATGTGCCGGGCCGAGCACCTCAACTACCTGCGGGTGCGCGAGTGGCAGGACCTGGTGCGGCAGCTCGAGCGCGCGCTGAAACGGCTCGATCGGGGCGGCGCCCGGCGTGGTGACGGCGCAGCGGACGCCGCCCCGGCGCCCGGACGACGACCGCGGCGGAATGTCACGAGTGCGGCAGAACGTGCAGACGCACTCGCACCGATGCGCAGCATCGGTGCAGATGGCACCACCCCCGGCATCGTCGCGGACGCCATCCACCGGAGCCTGCTGGCGGGGCTGCTCAGCCGCATCGGCATCCGCGACGACCGGACGACCGGCGGCCGGGAGGCGCAGCGCGGGCGCCAGGGCGGTCGGGACGCCGCCGCCGCCGATCAGCGCCGCCGCGGGGCTGAGTTCCTCGGCAGCCGCGGGCAGCGCTTCGTCGTGTTCCCCGGGTCGGCGCTCGCCAAGCGGCCGCCGCAGGCGGTGATGGCCGCCGAGCTCGTCGAGACGAGCCGCCTCTTCGCCCGCACGGTCGGCGCGATCGATCCCGCCTGGGCCGAGCCGCTCGCCGGCGACCTGGCGAAGCGCAGCTACTCGGAGCCGCATTGGGAGCAGCGCCAGGGCGCCGCAGTGGTGCTGGAGCGGGTCACCCTCTTCGGCGTGCCGATCGTGGCGCGGCGCCGCACCCAGTTCGCGCGGATCGACCGGCCGCAGGCGCGCGAGCTGCTCATCCGGCACGCGTTCGTGGGCGGGGAGTGGCCGCAGGAGGTCGCCCGCGACCGGCTGTACGACTTCGACCGCGCGAACCGGACGCTGCGCCGCGAGCTCGAGGAGGTCGAGGAGCGCACGCGCCGCCGCGACATCCTCGTCGCCGACGAGGCGGTCGTCGACTTCTACGACGCCCGGCTGCCCGAGGAGGTCGGCACCGTCCGCGACTTCGAGGGCTGGTGGCGCGTGGCGCGCCGCGAGCAGCCGGAGCTCCTCACGATGCGCCGCGAGGACCTGCTGCGCGACGGCGACGGAGCCGACGACTCGTCGTACCCGACCGAGTGGCACAGCGACGATCAGCGGCTCAGGCTCGGCTACCGCTTCGAGCCCGGCGCCGCGGACGACGGCGTCACGGTCGAGGTGCCGCTCGCGCTGCTGCCCCGCGTCGACGCCGGGGGTCTGGACTGGCTCGTGCCGGGGATGCGCGAGGAGCTCGTCACCGCGCTGCTGCGCACGCTGCCGAAAGGCATCCGCCGCAGCGTGGTGCCGGCCGGCGACTGGGCGCGCCGGCTGCTCGCCGAGCTGCCCGCGGCGCCGGACGGCCGGCTCGTCGAGCGGCTGGCGGAGCAGATCCGCCGCGACACCGGCACGCCTGTCGCGCCGACGGACTTCGAGCCGGATCGGCTGCCCGACCACCTCCGCGTCACGTTCGCCGCGGTCGACGAGCGCGGCCGCCGGGTCGGCACCTCGAAGCGCCTGGACGAGCTGCAGGCCGGCCTCGCCGATCGCGCCCGCACGAGCGTGGCGACCGCGGCCTCCGCGCCGCGGAGCGATCTCGAGCGCACCGGGCTGACGGCCTTCGAGCCGGACGAGCTGCCTGAGGTGGTCGACGTGCGGCAGGGCGGCAACACGATCCGCGCCTATCCGGCGCTCGTGGACGAGGGGGCGACCGTCGGCGTCGAGCTCCACGCCACGGCCGCGGAGGCCCGTGCGGCGCACCGCGACGGCCTGCGTCGGCTGCTCGCGCTGGCCACGCCGAACCCGGCCTCGTACGTGCAGGAGCACCTGACCGGGCCCGAGAAGCTGGCGCTCGCCGCGAGCCCGTACCGTTCGACGGCCGCGCTGCTCGACGACGCGCTGGCCGCGGCGATCGACGAGGTGGTCGCCGGCCGCGCACCGCGCACCCGGGTCGCGTTCGAGGCGCTCCGCGACGAGGTGTCCGCCGGACTGCTCGAGCGCGTGTTCCGCATCGTGGCCGCCGCCGCGGCGGTGCTCACCGCGGCCCGCACGGCGGACAAGGTGATCTCGTCCGCCTCCTCGCTCGCGCTCATGGGCCCGCTCGGCGACGCGCGCGCCCAGCTCGATGCGCTTGTGCATCCGGGATTCCTCGCGGTCGACGGCGCCGAGCGGCTGCGCCGGCTGCCGGTCTACCTCGCCGGGATCGTGCACCGCGTCGAGCGGATGGCGGACAACCTCGGGCGCGACCGCACCTGGCAGACCGAGGTGGAGCAGGCGCTGACGCTGTATCGCGAGGCCGGCGGCACGCTGCCGCTCCAGCGCGACGCCGACCCGCGGCTCGTGGAGGTGCGCTGGATGCTCGAGGAGCTGCGGCTCAGCCTGTTCGCGCAGCACCTCGGCGCGGCGGGTCCGGTGTCGGTGGCGCGCGTGCGCAAGGCGCTGTCGCCGGGCGGGTCCTAGGCTTCCTCACCATGAGATCGGCTCGGCCCACGGTGAAGGACGTCGCCGCGCTCGCGGGCGTCTCCCCGAAGACCGTGTCGAATGTGCTCACCGGCACGACGTCCGTGGCGCCGGCGACCCGCGACCGGGTCGAGGCGGCCATGGCCCAGCTCGACTACGTGCCGAATCTCAGCGCGCGCAGCCTCCGCAACGGGCGCTCCGGGGTCATCGCACTCGCGCTGCCCGATCTCAGCACGGCGTTCTCGGCCGTGCTGACGCAGCTCTTCGTGCAGGAGGCGCACCGCCGCGGCCTCGCCGTGCAGATCGAGGAGACGATGCAGGATCCGGAGCGCGAGCACGAGCTGCTCGCGAAGGCCCGCCGGCATCAGATCGACGGCATCGTGCTGAATCCGGTCACGCTCGAGGACTCCGCCGTCGAGCACAGCGACGCCCTGCCGCCGGTCGTGCTCCTCGGCGAGGTGCTGCAGCACCGCACCGATCACGTCAGCATCGACAGCCCGCAGGCCGCGTACGACATGACCGCCCACCTCATCGCCCAGGGCGCGCGGCGCATCGCGGCCGTCGGCGCACCGGGCGACGCGTTCGACACGGCGACTGCGCAGGCCCGGACGGACGGCTACCTGCGAGCGCTGGCGGATGCCGGCCTCCCGCTCGACCCCGCGCTGCTCGCGCCGGCCCGCCCCTGGACGACGGAGGGCGGCGAGGAGGCGGCCGCCGCCCTGCTCGAGCGCGCCCGACCGGATGCCCTCTTCTGCTTCACCGACTCGCTCGCGCTCGGTGCCCTCAGCGCGCTCTGGTCGCGCGGCCTGCGCGTGCCGGACGACGTGCTGCTCGCCGGGTTCGACGACGTGTTCGACTCGCGGTTCGCCACGCCGCCGCTGACGACGGTCCGGTTCGATCACACGGCCTACGTGCGCGCCGCCCTCGACCTGCTCGAGGACCGGCTGATCGACCGCGCGGCCGCGCCGCGGCGCCGCGTCATCCCGCACGAGATCGTCGTGCGGGAGAGCAGTCTCGCCCGGCCGCTTACATCGATGTAAAGTGACGTCGATCACGATGACGTGACCCGATCCCCGAGGAGCCCCATGCCCCGCGCCCGCATCACCCTCGACCGCGACTTCACCGTCGCGGACGTGCCCCGCCGCCTGTTCGGCTCCTTCGTGGAGCACATGGGCCGCTGCGTCTACACCGGCATCTTCGAGCCGGGTCACGCGACGGCCGACGAGCAGGGCTTCCGACAGGACGTGCTCGAGCTCGTCAAGGAGATGGGCCCGACGGTGGTGCGGTACCCGGGCGGCAACTTCGTCTCCGGGTACAACTGGGAGGACGGCGTCGGCCCGGTCGCCGACCGCCCCCGCCGCCTCGACGGCGCCTGGCACACCGTGGAGACCAACGCCTTCGGCCTGCACGAGTTCGCCTCCTGGGCGAAGCAGGCCGACGTCGAGATCATGGAGGCCGTCAACCTCGGCACCCGCGGCGTCGACGCCGCCCGCGAGCTCGTCGAGTACGCGAACCACCCGGGCGGCACCGCGCTGTCGGACCGGCGCATCGCGAACGGCGCCAAGGAGCCCTTCGACATCAAGCTGTGGTGCCTCGGCAACGAGCTCGACGGCCCGTGGCAGATCGGCCACAAGACGGCCGCCGAGTACGGGCGCCTCGCCCAGGAGTCCGCGAAGGCGATGAAGTTCGTCGACGGCTCGATCGAGCTCGTCGCGGTCGGCTCCTCGAACCGCCAGATGCCGACGTTCGGCAGCTGGGAGCACACGGTGCTCACGCACGCCTACGACGAGATCGACTACATCTCGATGCACGCCTACTACCAGGAGTCGGACGGCGACGCCGCGAGCTTCCTCGCCGAGGCCGTCGACATGGACGCGTTCATCGACGGCGTCGTGTCGACGATCGACGCGGTGAAGGCCGCCGGCAAGCACACCAAGCAGGTCGACATCTCGTTCGACGAGTGGAACGTCTGGTACCAGCACGACAACGACGCCGACGACCAGCCGCACAACGTCGGCCGCACCTGGCGCGAGCACCCCCGGCTCATCGAGGACGAGTACTCCGTGACCGACGCGGTCGTGGTCGGCACCTTCCTGCACTCGCTGCTGCGCCACGGCGACCGCGTGAAGATCGCGAACCAGGCCCAGCTCGTCAACGTGATCGCCCCGATCCGCAGCGAGGAGGGCGGCCCGGCCTGGCGCCAGAGCAGCTTCTGGCCCTTCGCGCGGATGTCGGCGCTCGCCCGCGGCCGCATCCTGCGCACCGCGGTCGACTCCGACCGCATCGAGACGGCGAAGTTCGGCGGCGTGGACGCCGTCGACGTCGCGGCCACCTGGGACGAGGAGACCGGCCGCGCCGCGCTCTTCATCGCGAACCGCTCGCTCGACGAGGCCGCGCAGATCGACGTGGCCCTCCACGGCTTCGCCGGCGCGCGGGTGATCGGGGCCGAGGTGCTGACGGTGCCCGAGGGCGGCGACCGCCACACCTCGAACACCGAGCAGTCGCAGCCGGTCGGCCTCGTGGCGCTCCACGCCGAGATCGCCGACGGCGCGCTCCGCACCGAGCTGCCGGCGCTGAGCTGGGCGGTCGTCCAGCTCGAGCTGGCCCGGGGCTGATCCGCGCTTGACCACGACCCGATCCGCCGCGACGGTGGAGCCATGACCTCTCCCCTGGTGCTCGGCGCCATGATGTTCGGCTCCGCCATCGACGAGTCCACCTCGTTCGCCCTGCTCGACCGCTTCGTCGAGCGAGGCGGCGAGTGGATCGACACCGCCGACTGCTACGCGTTCTGGGCGAGCGCCGACGGGCACGGCGGCGACAGCGAGCGGATGCTCGGGCGCTGGCTCGCCGCCCGCCCCGGCGCGCGCGACCGGGTGCGGATCGCGACGAAGATCGGGGCGGAGCCGCGGGTCCCGGGCGACTACCCGGCCTCCCGCACCGGGCTCTCCCGCTCCGCGATCGCCGACGCGGTCGCGGGATCGCTCGAGCGGCTCGGCGTCGACGCCGTCGACCTCCTCTGGCTGCACGCCGAGGACCGGACGGTGCCGATCGAGGAGACGACGGACGCCCTCGCCGAGCTCACGGGCGCCGGACTGGCGACGCGCGTGGGCGCCTCGAACCACCCGTCGTGGCTCGTCGAGCGCTCGCGAGCGCGCTCACGCGCCGTCGGCGCGACGTCGATCGACGCGCTGCAGCTGCACCGCACCTACCTCCGGCCCGAGCCGGGCACGACGGTCACCGACCACCGGTTCGGCGTCATGGACGACGAGCAGGCCGACTACGCCGAGGTCGAGGGCCTCGAGGTGTGGTCGTACACGCCCCTGCTCGGCGGCGCCTACGACAACCCGGCCAAGCCGATCCCGGCGGCGTACCGCGGACCCCGCGCGGACCGTCAGCTCGCGGAGCTGGCCGCCGTCGCGGACGAGCTCGGCGTCGGCCGCGGCCAGGTCGTGCTCGCCTGGCTGCTGACGCGCCGCCCGTCGATCCGGCCGATCCTCGGCGGCAGCAAGCCGGAGCAGCTCGAGGCTGCGATGGACGCCGTCGAGCTCGAGCTGCCCGACGAGCTGCGCGCCCGGCTCGATGAGGCAGCGGGCCCGTTCGAGTCCGGTCCGCGCAGCACCGACCCGCGCCCCTGAGGACGCGGGTCGGCGGAGCCGATCAGGCGCCGGCGAACGAGGTCTCGGGCCAGCTGCCGATCGCGGTGGCGTCCGCGAGGTCGTCGATCGCCTTCTGCGCCGCGTCCGACTGGTCGTTGAACATGTCGATGAAGTCGACCACGAACTTCACGATCGCGACGATCGAGGCGATGATGCCGAGCACCGCGCCCACGCCGAACGTCTCGACCGCGGTGGCGATCGCGACGGCGAGGCCGAGCACCACGGCGAGCGCGTCGAGGCAGAGGTCGCGGATCTTGTCGAAGTAGTCCTCCCACGCGTCCGCCATGTTCTTCAGCAGCGTCTCGAGCGCGGTCGAGAAGGTCTCGATCTCCTTCAGCGCCGGCGGCTGCTTGCCGACGGCGCGCTCGTACGAGTCGCGGCCGGAGGAGTCCCAGTTCTCCGTGCGGAGCGCTTTCAGCTCGTCCGTGTCGATCCCGGTCGTGCCGAGCGTGTGCGCGGGATTGCGCACCTTGTCGGCGAGGGCGGTCGCGCCGGCGCGGAGCTTGTCGGGGCTCGGGAGGCGGCGGGCGATGTCGCGGAAGTAGGCGATGACGTCGCGCACGTGCTCGGCGAACTTGCGGATGTACTTCATCAGCAGGTCGACGAACTTGTCCTTGAGGAACCCGGGCACGTGCTTCGTGATCGGGTTGTTGTCGAGGATCGTCCTGATGATGTGCGGCGCCGCCGAGAGCGTGCCGTCCAGGGCGGAGTCCGCCTTGTCGCAGATGCCGTAGATGATGCTGCGGATCGTCTCGACGTTCATGCCGTCTCCAGCTCCTTGGCCGCGGTCTCCACGGCATCGGCGGCGGACTGCTCCGCCTTCTCGTACAGGTCGTCGACCGCCTGGAGGGTCGTGGCGATGCCGTCGAACACCTTCTCGCCGCCCTCGACGTAGTCCTCGAGGGTGCCGCAGGCCTTCACGAACGCGGCGTAGACCTTCTCGCCGCCGAGGCCGCCGAACGCGGTCGACTCGATGTCGGTCGGGACGCCCTCGCGGATCGCGGTGAGGTCGCCCACCCAGCCGGTCCAGAGCCCGATGTCGTTCGCGAACGCGTCCGGCTTCCACGTGTAGCCGTCGGCCATGTCAGCTCCTTCCGTCGGCGCCGAAGCGGCCGGTGGTGTCGGTGGCTCGCGCCGCCTCCTGGGCGGTCGCGACGATGTCGCGCAGCACGGCCGACACCGACGACGACTCGGCCCACGACTCGTCGGCCTCGATGCCGACGATCGTGCCGGAGAGCGTCGTCACGGTGACCGTGCGCTGCGCGTTGGTGACCGGCTGCGGCTCCGTGGCCGCCGGCGCGTCGGGGGTCTGCGAGAGGAACTGCAGGATGCTGCCCGGGTCCGTCGAATCGGGGCGCCCGCCGAGCACGGCCGGCAGCACGCCTGCCGTGCGCATCACGGCGAGGTTCACCTCGCGGATCAGCTCCTCGCCGTCGAGATCGGCGGCGGAGGGCTGCGCGGTCAGGTCGATCAGGAGGCCCTCGCTGTCGAAGACCGCCTCGATCGGACCGCTCTCGGGGATGTCGAACAGCGCGTTCAGCTCGGCCTGCAGCTCCTGCCCCTCGGCCTGGAGCTCGAGTCCTCGAGCCTGCAGCGCGTGGCCCCGTGCGCGGAGCTCATCGAACGAGCCCTCGGTGTCGTCGCTCACGGCCGCCTCACCCGCACCGCTCGACGACGGCCTCGTCGGCCGCCTCGTACGTGTCGGCGACGTCGTAGACCGTGGTGACGAAGCTGTCCAGATCGCCCTGCAGGTCGGTCATGCCGCTCGTCCACCCCTGGTAGGCCTCGTCGAAGGCGTCCGCCGCCTCGCCGGTCCAGCCCCCGAGCAGCAGGGAGACGTCGCCCCGGAGCCGCAGGAGGGTCTCGCTGATGTCGCCGGATGCGGTGGAGAGCGATGAGGCGAGCCCGCGGAGCTCGGACAGATCGACCTCGGTTCCTTCGTTCATGAGGATATCTTACTCACATCGACCCCCGATCCCGATAGGTGCCGGCCCTGGCCCGGCTGCGCGTGTCGGCGTATCGTCTCGTCGCGACCGGGAGGTGGTGCCGCGTGACCGACGAGGGAGCCCGGCTGCGGGCGGAGGCGCACGTCGCCCGCTTCGACGAGGCGGTGCGCTCGCACGACTGGGCCGCGTTCGCGCAGTGGTTCACCGCCGACGCGCACCTCGACTTCGCGGACGTGCCGATCGGGCCGTTCGAGGGGCGCGAGGCGATCCTCGCCGCCTACCTCGCCGACCCGCCCGACGACGGGATGTCGGTGCTCTCGGCCGAGGAGGTCGCGCCGGGCGTCGACCTCGCCCGCTTCGCCTGGCACCGTAGCGGCACCGGCGAGCTGGTGATCACCTGGCGAGGCGGCCTGGTGGCCCGCCTCGAGGTGCGCTTCGACTGAGCGGCGGCCGCGGCCGGGCGACGTCGTCGGACGCGGCCGGGTCGCGGACGTGGTGGTCGTCGACGAGCGCACCGTCGTGCGGCGCGGTCCGGCCGGCTGGGATGCGGCGCCGATGGCCGCGCTCCTGCGCCACCTCCGCGACGCGGGGCTCCCGGTGCCCGATGTGCGCGGCGTCGACGGACCGGACCTCGCCATGGAGCTCGTGCGGGGTCCGAGCCTCGTCGGCGCGCTCGCGGAAGGCACACTCGACGCGGCCGGCGTCGGCCGCGTGCTCGGCGAGCTGCACGCGCGGCTCGACGCCGTGCCGCCGCCGGACGGGCTCGCTGTCGAACCGGCCGCGGTGCCGGGCGTCGTGGCGCTCGTGCATCTCGACCTGCACCCGGAGAACGTGCTGCTCGGCCCCGACGGACCGGTGCTGCTCGACTGGGAGAACGCGCGGGTCGGCGACCGCGCGCTCGACGTGGCCGTGACGGCCGTCATCCTCCGCAGCGATCCGCGGGCGGCGCAGCTGCTCGGCGGCGGACTCGGCGACCTCCTGGATGCACTGAGCGCCGCATCCGGGGTCGATCCGGGTGCGGCGCTCGAGCGTGCGGTGCGGTATCGCCTGCGCAACCGCACCCTCTCCGAGCCGGAGAAGGACGCGGTGCGCGCGCTGCTGCCCTAGCGGGACTCAGCTGCGCGTGGCGGACCCGGCCGAGGCGTTCGACTCGTACGACGTGTTCGTCGACTCGAAGAAGTTGACGAGCTGGAGCGTGTCGTTCGCGGTCGCCATCCACTTCGCGGGGTTGGTGACGTTGTACTCCGGGTCGAACCCGAGCTCCTCGAGCCGGCGGTCGGCCAGGTACTTCACGTACTGGTTGATGTAGTTCGCGTTGAGGCCGAGGATGCCGTTCGGCAGGAGGTCGCGGTTGTACTGCTCCTCCATCTCCACGGCGTCGACGATCATCTGCTTGATCTCGGCGGCGAACTCCTCGGTCTGCAGGTCGGGGTTCTCCTCCAGCACCGTGAGGATCAGGTTGATGCCGAACTTCAGGTGCAGCGACTCGTCGCGCACCACCCAGTCCATCAGCGAGCCGAAGTTGCGCAGCAGGTTCCGCTGGCGGAACGACAGCGCCACCATGAAGCCCGAGTAGAACCAGATGCCCTCGAGGATGACGTTGTACGCGACCAGGTTGCGCACGAAGTCCTGCTTGCCCTCGGTCGTCGTGATGTCGAGGGTCTGCTCCGTCATCCGGCGGATGAAGTTGACCTCGAACTCCTCCTTGCGCGCCATCGAGGGCACCTCGATGTGGGAGTTGTAGGCCTCGTTGCGGTCGATCGGGAACGTCTCGAGCACGTACTCGAACGACATGCAGTGGTTCGCCTCCTCCCACATCTGCTTCGCGAGGTAGAGGTGCGCCTCGGGCGCGTTGACGTAGGGGTAGACGCCGAAGGCCAGCGCCTTGTTCACCAGGAGCTCGTTCGGGTTGAAGTAGCTCATGAGGAACGTGATCGCGTGGCGCTCCTCCTCCGTCATCTTCTTGAAGTCGGCGATGTCCTCGCCGAGCTGGATCTCGTTCGGGAACCAGGTGTTCGCCACCGCCTGGTCGTAGAGGTCCATCGCCCACTTGTAGGTGACGGGCTTGAGGAGGAGGCCCTCCTTGATTCCGGTTCCGAGAATGGCCATGTCTTCAGTCCTAGTTCGTACGTGAGGTGATCGGGAGGGACTCTGCGCCTACTGGCAGGAGTCGCACTGGAGCAGGTCCATCGGATCCATCGGGATGTCGTAGCCGTCGATGTCGTCCATGTCGCCTCCTCCCCTACTTCCCGAGCCCGCCGAAGCCGCGGCGAGCGGGCGCGGCGGCGGCCGCGACGGGCTGCTCGGCGTTCTCGACCGAGTCGGCCTTGGCCGCGCCGAAGCCGCGCTTGGCGGGCGTCGGGCCGTCGGACTTCGCGCCGGCGTCGAGCGTCTCGGACTTGTTCACCTTGACCGTCGACTGCTCGGCGGTGTGACGGGGCTTCATGTGCAGGTAGTACGTCGTCTTGACGCCGCGCTCCCACGCACCGAAGTAGATGTCCATCATGTCGCCGAGGTCGCGGGTCTCGAGGTACATGTTGCGGCTGATCGCCTGGTCGACCCACTTCTGGGCGCGGGCGGCGACGTCGAGGAACGCGTACGGCGAGAGCTGGAAGCTCGTCTTGAAGACGTCCTTGATCGAGTCCGGGATGGACGCGATGCCCTGGATGTCGCCCTGGCTGCGCAGCACCTGCTCGCGCACCTGCTCCCAGAGGCCCGCCTCGCGGAGGGTCTCGACGAGGTTGCTGTTCACCTCGAGGAACTTGCCGTTGCTGGTGGCGCGGGCGAAGATCTGGGCGAACTGCGGGTCGAGGCCGGGCGTGGTGCCGGCGACGAGGCCGATGGACGCGGTCGGCGCGATCGCCATGAGCGTCGCGTTGCGCATGCCGCCCTTGACCTTCGCTCGCAGCGCGTCCCAGTCGAGGCGCGTCGTGCGGTCGACCTGGATCGGCGTGCCGCGGTCGGCCTCCGTCAGCGCGATCGAGTCGAAGGGCACGAGGCCCTCAGACCAGCGCGAGCCGGCGAAGTTCGGGTACGCGCCGCGCTCCTCGGCGAGCTTCACGCTCTCCTCGATGGCCGCGTAGGAGACGTGCTCCATGATCTCGTCGATGATGTCGGCGGCCTCCTTCGACTCGTAGGAGACGCCGAGGCGCTCCACGACGTCGGTGAAGCCCATGACACCGAGGCCGATGGCGCGGTTCTGCTGGTTGGAGAAGTCCGCCTCCGCCACGCTCGAGAGCGTGATGTCGAGCAGGTTGTCGAGCTGGCGCACCGCGAGACGGGCCGACTCGGCGATCCGGTCCCAGTCGAACGACAGCGTGCCGTCCTCGCCGCGCACGAGGTGCTGCGGCAGGTTGATCGAGGCCAGGTTGCAGACCGAGACGTTGTCGACGTCCTGCGGGAGGCACACCTCGGTGCAGAGGTTGGAGAGGTGGATCGTGCCCGTGTTGTTGTTGAGGGCGCGGTTGTTGATCGTGTCCTTCCAGGTCAGCCACGGGTGGCTGGTGGTCTGGAGGGAGATCAGGATCTCCTTGAACTGCTCGCGGGCGCCGATCTTCTTGAACATCCGCAGCTCGCCGCGCTCGGCCATCCCGACGTACTCCGCATAGCGGGCCGAGAACTCCTTGCCGTAGAGCTCGTTGAGGTCGGCGACCTCGAGCGGGTCGAACAGGTACCAGTCGTCGCCGTTCTGCACGCGCTTCATGAACTCGTCGCTGATCCAGACCGCGGTGTTCGCGGTGCGGGTGCGGCGGTACGGGTCGCCCGAGTTCTGGCGGAGGTCGAGGAACTCCGGGAAGTCGAGGTGCCAGTTCTCCATGTAGAAGCAGAGCGCGCCGAACTTCTTGCCGCCGCGGCTGACCGCGCGCAGCACCGAGTCGATCGTGTGCATGAACGGGATCGGGCCGGTCGACATGGTGTTGTTCGAGCGGATCGGCGAGCCCTGGGCGCGCAGCTTGGTGACCGAGAGGCCGATGCCGCCGGTGCCCTTGGTGAGCCACATGACGTCGCGCACGCTCTTGGCGATGTGCTCGATGTCGTCCTGCATCTCCATGACGAAGCAGTTGGAGAGCTGCGGGTACGAGGTGCCCGCGTTGACCAGCGTCGAGCCGGCCGCGAGGTACTCGAGCTTCGACATCTTGTCGTAGAAGGCGATCGCGTGGCTGGTGGCGTCGGCCTCGTTGAGCGAGAGGCCCATCGCGATGCGCATCCAGAAGTACTGGGGCGTCTCGAGCGGGTCGTTGTTGCGGGCCTTGATGCCGTAGCGGTTGTTGAGCGTGACGACGCCGATGTACTTCAGCAGCTCGTCGCGCTTCGGCTCGATCGCGGCGGCGAGGCGGCCGAGGTCGAAGATGCCGGAGGTGAAGCGCGAGTCGAGCAGCACCTCGTCGACCCCGCGGTGCACGTAGGCCTCGAAGCCGTCCGCGTGCAGCGACTTGAGGTGCGCGTCGTCGGCGTAGTCGCCGAGCACGCGCTTGTAGATGGTCTTGAGCAGCAGGCGCGCGGCGACGGTGTCGAACTGCGGGTCGTCCTTGACGTTCTGCAGGGCGACCTGGATCACCGCCTCGTCGAGCTGCTGGGTGGTGATGCCGTCGAACAGCGTCAGCTCGAGCTCGCTCGCGATCTGGGTGACCCAGGTGATGCTGTCATCGAGACCCGCCGCGGCGTGCTCGATCGCGAGGTTGATCTTGTTGGCGTCGTACGGCTCGCGCTCGCCGTTGCGCTTGACGACCGTGATGGGCACGTCGGCTCTCCTCCTGCGCCCCTTCGGGCGCTCCCCGTGGTGTGATGTGTGCCGGCTCCTGGGCGCTCCGAAGGGCGCCGCCGAGACGGCGGAAGACGGTGGTGCGACGCGGTCGGGCTCCCCTTCCCGGCCCGCGGTTCGACCACTATATATCGGGGGTCCGACATGGGAAGCACCCAACATGTAGTGGGCGTGTCGTCCACAGAATGTGGATAAGTCCACCGACTTGTCCACATTCTCCACAGGCCCGCCGACATCGTCCTGAGGTCCCGGTGCCCGATGCGGATGGCCCGGTCGTGCCGGGATTCCGCGATCGCGCTCCGGCGCCGATGTCCGGTTTCCTTGACATGGATCGCCGTCCGGCGCTACCGTCCCCGTGTCCGGTTTTCTTGACACGCACCGGCCGAGCAGAGGAGCAGCCATGTCGTACGACGAGCGCGGGGTCTGGGTGCAGACGCTGGCGGGGGTGCTGTCCGTCGTGGCGTACCTCGGGATCGCGGCGGTCGGCGCGGCCGGACGGCCTCTCGATCAGGGTCCGTGGATCGGCGCGATGGCAGGGAGCATCGTCGGCAGCATCGTGCTGTCGATCGTCGTGCGGATCGCGAGCGAGATCGCCAGGCCGAGCGAGAGCCGGCGCCGCGACGATCGGGACCGTGAGATCGCCCGGCTCGGCACCGTCTCCGGTGGCGCCGTGCTCATCGCCGGCTCGCTCGCGGCACTCGTGCTCGCACTGCTGGCCGTCCCGCACTTCTGGATCGCGAACGCGATCTTCGCCGGCTTCGCGTTCTCGTCCCTGCTGGACGGCGTCGTGCGGATCGTCGCCTACCGCCGCGGGGTGCCGGCATGGTGAGGCCGCCGACCCGGGTGACGAACGAGATCCGCGCGCTCCGGGCCGAGGCGGGCGACCTCACGCAGGCGCAGCTCGCCGAGCGGATCGGGGTGACCCGGCAGACGCTCATCGCCATCGAGCAAGGCCGCTACTCCCCCACCCTCGAGCTCGCGTTCCTCATCGCGCGCGAGCTCGGCGTGCCGCTCGACCGGGCCTTCGGCTTCGACGGCGGCGCGCGGTGAGGGCCGCGGTGCGCGACGTCTACGGCGACGCCGACGTCGTGCGGATCGAGGAGGTGCCGGAGCCGCAGCCCGGCGACGGCGAGGCGCTGATCCGCGTCGAGACCGCGAGTCTCGGCCAGGACGTGTGGCACATCCTGTCCGGGCTGCCGCTGCTGGCGCGCCCCGCGTTCGGCCTGCCGCGGCCCCGTGAGCGGGTGCTCGGCGGCGACGTCTGCGGCGTGGTCGAGGCGCTCGGGCCCGGCACTCAGCCGACGGCGGGCGGCATCGCCGTGGGCGGCCGGGTGCTGGGTCGGGTTCGCGGCGGGTTCGCGGAGCTCGCGGTCGGCCGGGCGGACCTGCTCGTGCCCGTGGCGCCGGATCAGTCGGACGGGGAGTCGGCGGGCCTGCCGGTGTCCGGCACGACCGCGCTCGACGCGATCGCGGCCGCGCGGCTCCGCCCCGGATCGCGGGTGCTCGTGCTCGGCGCGGCCGGCGGCGTCGGGCATCTCGCCGTGCAGCTCGCGATCGCGGCCGGCGCCGAGGTGGACGGCGTCGCGCGCGGCTCGGCGGCGGACTTCGTCGCGTCGCTCGGCGCCTGTCGGGTCTTCGACTACGCCGCGGGCGATCCGGACGGGGCGTGGGATGCCGTGATCGACACCGGCGGGCGTCGTCCGCTGCGCGCCCTCGCGCGCCTCCTCGCCCCGGGCGGGCGCGTCGTGCTGGTCGGCGGCGAGGGCGGCGGCGCGGTGCTCGGCGGCTTCGAGCGGCAGCTCGCCGCCGGCCTGCTCCGCGGCATCGGCCGCGGCGGCCGGTCCGGCGTCGGGGTGGTCTCCGCGTTCTCGGCAGAGTCGATGCGCAGGCTCGCCGCGCACGCGGCCGCCGGCGAGGTGCGGGCGCGGGTGTCGGCGGAGCTGCCGCTCGAGCGGACGGCGGACGCCGTCCGCCTGCTGCGCGCCGGCGGCGTGCGCGGGAAGGTCGTGCTGCGGATGGGGCGCCGCGGATGAGGCCCGCCCGGCTCTAGGCTGAGTGCGCCGTGAACGCCTATCTCGACCTGCTGAGGACCCGCGGAGTCGGCCGCATCATCGCGGCGCAGCTCACCGCGAGGTTCCCCTCCGGCATGCTCTCGCTGGCGTTCCTGCTGCACATGGAGGCGATCTTCCACAGCTACGGCGCCGCCGGGCTCGTGCTCGCCGCGACGAGCGTCGGGCAGGCTGTCTCGGGTCCGCTGACGAGCCGCTGGATGGGCGTCTGGGGCATGCGCCGGGTGCTCGCCCTGACGACGGCGGTGTGCGCGCTCGCGATCCTCGCCATCGCCCTGCTGCGCCTGCCGCTGCCCGGCTACATGGCGCTCGGGCTGCTCGCGGGACTCGCGTACCCGCCGGTGCAGCCCGCCGTGCGCACGATCTACCCGAAGATGGTCAACTCGCGGCAGCTGACCCCGCTGTTCTCGCTCGACGCCTCGGCGCAGGAGATCATCTGGATCGCCGGCCCGGTCGTCATCACGTTCGTGGCGACGCAGATCTCGACGACCGTCGGCATCCTGCTCGCCGTCGCGTTCCTGGTCGGCGGCGGGCTGTGGTTCCTGCTCTCCCCCGAGGTCGGCCGGGTGCGCATCCCGCGCAGCAAGCGCAGCTTCGGCAAGGTGCTGACGCGGCCGCCGGTCGCGCTGTCGACGGTCGTCGGCTTCCTGCTCGTCGGCTCCTGCGCCGCCATCGAGGCCGGCGTCGTCTCCAACTTCGGCGAGGGATCGCCGCTCGGCGGCACGGTGCTCGCGATCTGGGCCGTGGCCTCGCTCGTCGGCGGCCTCGCGTTCGGGCACGTGCCCGTCGGACCCTGGGCGCTCGCGCGGCGGATGATCGTGATCGTCGTCGGCGCGGTGCTCGCCGCGCTCGCCTTCGAGTTCTGGACGCTGTCCGGCGCGCTGCTCATCGCCGGCATCGGCATCGCGCCGTGCCTCGCGGTGATGTTCGCGGTCGTGTCGGCGAGCGTGAAGTTCAGCGACACGGCGGAGGCGTACGGCTGGGTCGGCACCGGCCAGCTGATCGGCGCCGCCGCCGGCTCCGCCGTCGCGGGCTTCCTCATCGACGCGGCCGGCTCGAGGGGCGCGTTCTGGATCGCGGCCGCGTTCGCCGCGGCCGGCCTGCTCATCGCCGCGCTGTTCGCGAGGGCGCTGCCGGACCTCCGCGGGCGCGACGCCTCCCCCATCCCCGACACCGAGCCCGTGCCGGTGGTGCCGAGCTGATCCTCCCCGGCTAGGGTCGGTGCCCGTGCTCACCCCGCGGACGATCCCGACCGACGACGAGCTGGACGCGTGGCGGCGGCGGCGCGAGACGACCGACGCCCGGGTGCGCGAGCTGCTCGCGCGTGGCGAATGCTGGCAGTGCGACGACGAGCGCACCGGGGCGAGCACGCTCGGCGAGCGGCATCGTCTGCTCGAGGAGCCGCGCATCCGCGCCGAGCTCGCCGCGGATCCGCGATCGCCCGGCCACGCGATCGCCGTCTGGACGCCGCACGTGCACGACTTCACCGAGCTCGATGCCGAGGAGACGGCCGCGCTGTTCGACGCGGCACGGCGGGTCGCTCGCGCGCTCCAGACCGCGCTCGCGGGCGTGGAGCGCGTCTACCTCGTCACGATGAGCGACGGGCCGGTCAACCACCTGCACCTGCAGCTCATCCCGCGCTACGCCGGGACGCAGATCGGGTCGCGGCGGCTCGTCGACCCGCGGGGGCCCCTGCTCGACGGCACGGAGCTGTCCGCTGCGATCCGCGCGGAGCTCGAGCCCGACTGAGCGCTAGGCGGCGACGATGTGGTGGCGCAGCGGCTCGAGCTGCACCCGGATGCGGGCGCTCGCCACGGCATCCACGCCCGCCTCGCCGAGCGCGGCCTCGAGGTGCTCCAGGGCGAGGTCGTACTGCGCGTCGGTGATGCCGAGCCCGTCGTGCGCCGACCGCATGTCGCGGCCGTCGTAGAGGTCGGGCCCCCCGAGCGCGGCCACCAGGAACGTGCGCTGATGCGACCGCAGCCGCTCCAGGTCGATCCCCTCGAAGTAGTGCGCGAGCCGGTCGTCGGCGAGCAGGCGGTCGTAGAACAGGTCGACGGCACGGCGGATGACGCCGGCGCCCGACGGGGAGCTCACGGATGTGTCCATTCCGGGGACGTCTGATCCCCGCCCCCGCCGGTCAGGGTAACCCGGCGTCA
Organism: Schumannella sp. GW821-FHT10F01; assembly: GCF_058809295.1. Taxonomy (NCBI): domain Bacteria; kingdom Bacillati; phylum Actinomycetota; class Actinomycetes; order Micrococcales; family Microbacteriaceae; genus Schumannella; species Schumannella sp. GW821-FHT10F01. The sequence continues at coordinate 17,160 of NZ_JBXASM010000014.1, read as the reverse complement.
GGCGTCGGCGTGCGCGGCACGCAGCGCGGCGAGGCCCGCCGCGAGCTCGGCGAGCTCGTCGAGCTCGCGCCCGAGCACCGCGGTCTCCTTCTCGCCAGGCGTGTAGACGCCGTCGGCGATCGAGCCGCCGGGGAAGTTGATCTCGACGTTGGCGCCGACCTTCACGAGGCCGAGGCCGACGAGCGGCACCTCGAGCGCGACCGCTCCGCGGGTGCCGGCGGAGACGCCGCCGTAGCTGACCATGCCGTACGGCTTCCGCCACCACTCCTGGTTGAGGTAGTCGACCGCGTTCTTCAGCGCCGGCGAGTACGAGTGGTTGTACTCCGGCGTCACGAACACGACCGCGTCCGCGGCGTCGACCCGCTCGCTCCAGGCGATCGTGTGCGGCTTCGTGTACTGGCGCAGCCGCGGGTGGTTCGGCTCGTCCATGAACGGCAGGCCGAGCTCGATCAGGTCGACGACGTCGATCTCGTCGAAGCCGCCGTGCTCGGCGGCCGCGCGGGCGACCCACTCGGCGACTGGGAGTCCGACGCGGCCGGGACGGACGCTGCCGATGACGATCATGAGGCGGGACATGCTGCTCCTGACGGGGTGGCGGATGGGGCCGGCCGCGGCACCCTCGTCGCGCACTAGCGTGGGGATCGTGACGATCTCCCCCGTGTTCAAGCTCGCCGACGGCCACGGCATTCCCCAGCTCGGCCTCGGCGTCTACAAGACCCCGGCCGCCGAGACCGCCGCGATCGTCGACGGCGCGCTCCGCCTCGGCTACCGGCACGTGGACACCGCGAAGCTCTACGCCAACGAGCGCGGGGTGGGCGACGGCATCCGCTCGTCGGGCGTGGCGCGGGAGGACGTGTTCGTCACCACGAAGGTGTGGGACGACGATCAGGGCTTCGACCGCACGCTCCGCGCGTTCGACCGCAGCATCGCCGAGCTGGGCTTCGACTATGTGGACCTCTACCTCATCCACTGGCCGTGCCCGACGCAGGACCGGTACGTCGACACCTGGCGCGCGCTGCAGCGCATCCGCGACGAGGGGCGCGTGCGCTCGATCGGCGTGAGCAACTTCCAGCCCCACCACGTGCAGCGGCTGCTCGACGAGACCGGCGAGACGCCGGCGGTCAACCAGGTCGAGCTGCACCCGCGATTCCCGCAGCACGATCTCCAGGCCTGGGACGACGAGCACGGCATCGTGACGGAGGCCTGGGCGCCGCTCGCGCGCGGCGGCCTGCTCGACGAGCCCGTGCTCGCGCGGATCGCGGCCAAGCACGGTCGCACGCCCGCCCAGGTGGTGCTGCGCTGGCACCTCGACCGCGGGCTCGTGGTGTTCCCGAAGTCGAGCTCGCTCGACCGCGTGCGCCAGAACTTCGAGGTCTTCGACTTCGCGCTCGACGACGTCGACCGCGCCGGCATCGCGGGGCTCGAGACGGGCGAGCGCACGGGCATGGACCCGGACCTGCACGGATGAGGCGCGCGCTCCTCCTGCACGGCCTCAGCTCCGACTCGACCTCGTGGTGGCGCGTGCGCACCTGGCTCGAGGAGCTCGGCTTCGACGTCACGGCGCCGGACCAGCGCGGTCACGGCACCGCTCCGGACGGGGACCGCTACCGCTTCGACGACTACGCGGACGACCTCGCCGGCACCGGAGGATGGGATGTCGTGGTCGGGCACTCGCTCGGCGGCGCGATCGCGGTGCGGTCGGCCGCCCGCGACCCGGGCTGGGCGCGCCGGCTCGTGCTGCTCGACCCGGTGCTGCAGCTGGCGGAGGGCATCCGCGCGGAGGTCCGCGCCGACCAGGTCGCCGAGCTCGACCTGACCGAGGCGGAGATCGTCGCGGCGCATCCGCACTGGGACGCGCGCGACGTCGCCGCGAAGCTCCACGGCGTCGCGCACGCGCGGCGCGACGTGCCGGCGCGCACCGTCGACGACAACGCGCCGTGGGACGTCACGGCCGACGCGGCGGCCCTGCGACTCCCGGTGCTGCTGCTCTCGGGCGACCCGGACGTGTTCACGTTCCTCACCCCGGCGGTGCGCGATGCCGTGCTCGCGAACCCGTCGGCCGACTTCCGGGTCGTCGCGGGCGCCGCGCACTCCCCGCACCGCGACCGACCCGATGCCGTGCGGGAGGAGCTGCACCGGGTGCTCGCCGCCTGAACGCGGGCCGACCGCCCGTCGGGCACCCGCCGCACGCGGGCATCGTGATCTCCGTGTGATCTCCGTGTTACCGGATCGTGAGCGCCCGACGTCCGAATCGTGATGAACGTTGTCTGGTGCGCGCGCGGAGTCCTCTCCATGCTGAGCGCATGAGGCGATCACTGCTCATCATCCCGGCCGGTCTGGCGCTCCTCGTGGCGCTCACCGGATGCTCCGCGATCGGCTCCGGCGGCGGCTCCAGCGCCGAGGGCCCCGCCGGCCGCTCGGCCGGATCCGCCGATCAGGCGCCCGACTCCGCGACCGGCGGCGGCTCCGGCACCGACAGCGGCAAGTCCGTCGCGAACCCCGCGGACCGCGCCGTGATCGTGACCGGCACGGTCGGCGTCACCGTCGACTCGCCGCTCGCCGCCGCGAAGACGGCCGCGTCGATCGTGACGAAGGCCGGCGGCCGCGTCGACGGCCGCGAGGAGCGGGCGGCCGGCGACGGGACGCCGGAGTCGGCGACCCTGATGCTGCGGGTGCCGGCGTCGAAGCTCGACGGCGTCATCGACGACCTCAGCGCCCTCGGCACCCACCCCGACGTGTCGACGAAGGCGGCCGACGTGACCGGCCAGGTGCAGGATCTGGAGGCCCGCATCGGCGCGCTGCAGACCACGATCGCTCGCTACGAGCAGCTCGCCACGACGGCGGCGACCACGGCCGACCTCATCACGATCGAGTCGGCCATCGGCGACCGCCAGGCCGAGCTCGAGAGCCTCCAGGCGCAGCAGCGCTCGCTCGACGATCAGGTGTCGATGTCGACGCTGACCCTGAGCCTGCGCGCCCCGGGCGTCGCGCTGCCCCGGTCGGGACCCCAGGACTTCGGCTCGGCGGTCGCGACCGGCTGGGCCGTGTTCGTCGGCTTCCTGACCGCGCTCGTGCTCGCATTCGGCGTGCTGCTGCCCTGGCTCGTGCTGGCCGGGCTCATCGCCGCGGCGATCGTGCTGGGCGTGCGCCGGCGCCGCCGTCGCGCGGCGGCCGCGGCTCAGGCGGCGGCGCGGATGAGCGCCAGCAGCGCGAGCCCGTAGGCCTCCGCCGCGTCGTCCGCCTCGTACGTCGCCTCCCAGTCGACGGCGCGGGTGGTGACCCGGTACAGGGCGCCCGCTCCGAGCGGCTCGCGCACGAGCCCGAGGAACGCACGGCCGAGCAGCTCGCGCAGCTGGTCCTCGCGCGGCAGCCAGAGCGCATCGTCGAGCGCGACCGAGTCGAGCGCCCACTCGGTCGTGCCGTTGAAGCCGAGGATCGTGCCGGTCGCGTATCGGTGCGGCTCGATCGTCATGTCGCTGACCGTGAAGACGTCGCCCTCGAAGTCGGCGCTCGCGATCTGAAACGCGTCGCCGGAGATCGGATCCCAGCGCAGCCCCGCCGTGCGGAGCTCGGACGCGAGCGCGGTGGAGATCATCGATCCATCCTGCCCTCCCGGGAGGCCCGGCCGCACGCGCACGGACGGCTCCCGGTCGGCTCGGAGACTCGGCGCGGGTAGCGTCGATCCCGTGACGCTCCCCAGCACCGACACCGTCGTCCTCTACCCCTCCGGCGAGACCCGGGCCACGGCCTCCGTCGTGCACGCCGAGCCCGTCGCGGGCGGGCTGGCCGTGATCCTGGATCGCACGCCGGCGCATCCCGTCGACGCGGCGTGGCCCGACCAGGGCCCGGACCGCGGCGTGCTCCGCGAGGGCGGATCGGAGTGGAAGCTGCTCGACGTGGTCGTCGGCGCGACCGACGGCGACGCGCTGCACCTCGGCGCGGACATCCCGGTGAAGAAGGGCGCGGAGGGCTGGGCGTTCGTCGTCGTGCACCTGCTGCCGGCCGACGCGGCGCTCGAGGGCGACGAGGTGGAGGTCGAGGTCGAGGCGAAGCACCGCGAGCGCCTCAGCACCGGGCACACCGCCTGCCACATCGCCTCGCTCGCACTGAACCGCGCGCTGGCCGGCTCGTGGTCGAAGGAGGCCCGCGCGGACGCGCTCGGCGCCCCGGACTTCGACGCGCTGGCCTGCGAGCGCTCCGTCATCGAGGAGGACGGCTCCGTCGACTCCTACCGGGTCGGCAAGTCGGCGCGGCGCGCCGGCATCGATCCCGCGGCCCTCGCCGACCTGCCCGCGCTCGAGCGCGAGGTCGCCGCGACGCTCGCCGGCTGGGTCGACTCCGGCGCCGCCGTCCGGATCGAGCGCGACGGCGACGGGCTCACCGACCGCCGGTACTGGGTGTGCGACCTGCCCGAGGGCGCGGCGCGCATCCCGTGCGGCGGCACGCACGCGTCGTCGCTGGCCGACCTCCGCACGCTCGAGATCGCGCTCGACCCGATCGAGGCGGACGGCGCGGTCGCGTTCACGATGACCACCCGCGCCCGCCGCTGATCGCCGGGCCGGTCGCGCGCCACCCCGGCGGAGCTCAGCCGCACCAGGAGGGCGCGATTCCCGGGATCGAGCGCGTCGCGATGCCGGAGGCGAGCTCGACGACCACCGTCTCCGTGCCCGGGAACCCCGGCGCGGCGGGGTAGGAGTCCGTGCGCGCGTCGCCGGGGATCACCTCGACCGCGACGTACTGGCCGTTCGGCGACAGGCAGGCGCGGCCGAGCCGAGCGCCCGGCGTGCTCGGGGTCCAGAGCGTGCGCACGCCGCCGTCGCCGGTCACGGCCATCACGCGCCAGTCCGAGCTCGTGAAGTCCGGTCCCGGGCTCGAGACGACCTCGAGGTAGGCGCCGGTGCGGTCGAGCAGGAGCGGCGGCTCGCGGTAGTCGCCGACCGGCTGCCCGTCGTCCGCCAGTGGGAGCGGCGTCGTGGAGCCGTCGCGGAGGTCGATCACCGAGGAGCCGTCGGGGTCGGCGACGACGAGGCGCGCCGTGCCCGGCTCGAAGCCGCGCAGCTCGCCGTGCGCGCCGAGAGGCTGCGGCGCCGCCGATCCGGTCGGGTCGATGAGGTACAGCGACTGGTCCATCGCCTGCGCGACGAGCGAGGTCGTGCCGGGCACCCAGGCGTAGTCGAGCACCGGCAGCGGTGCGCCGTCGAGGCCGGTCACGGGCTTCGCGACGCCGGAGCCGTCGGTCGGGTCGAGCACCTGCAGCACGTGGTCGACCGCCGGCTCGGCGCCGAGCGGCGTCGTCAGGGTGAAGCCGAGCAGCCCGCTGGCGCCGGAGCCGCGCAGCAGGTCGATCGCGCCCGCCTCCTGGGTCGTCACCGGGTAGGCCGGGCCGCCGGCGATCGGGACGAGCGCGAGCGTGCCGACCCCGGTCCGGTCCGCCGTCACGACGGCGACCTGGGCCGGGAGCTCCGCGAAGCGCTGGATGCGAGGCGCCGAGACGACGGTGCGCACCGTGCCGCCGCCGAGGTCGCGGCGTACCACGCGGTCCGTGCCGCCCGGATCGCGCACGAGCGAGAGCACCGGGGCATCGGCGGTGCGGAACGTCTGCTCGAGCGCGCCGACGACGCCGGTGTCCGCTCCCGTCACGGCGCCGAGGCGCACGCGGTAGCGCTGATCGTACGCGAGCAGCCCCGGGAACGAGATCGTGACCGCCGCCCCGTCGACCTGCACGGCGGCGCCGGCGGCGGCGGGCGTGATCCGGAGGCCGGCGGCGGACCGGACCGGCTGGTCCAGGTGCAGCACCACGCGGCTGCCGGCGCGCTGGACGAGCGCGCTCGCGTCGTAGTCGGCCGAGACGATGCGGGGCGGACGCAGCGCCGCGGCCGCGGTCAGCCCGCCCACGGCGATCGCGAGCACGGCCAGCACGACCGCGAGCGAGCGGCGCCAGCGGGTGCGTGCCGCGGCTGCCGGTGCGGACGGGCGGCCGGCTCGGATTGCGCTGCCGGCTCCGGTTGTGACGGCAGTTCCCGGTGCGGCTCCCGGCTCAGTAGACATAGGGCTTGTCCGGCTCCGCGACGGTCTTCAGCGACTCCGGCACGACGACGAGGGGCGTCGGATCGGCGGCGTCCGGGTTCTCCTGGAACCGTCCGGTCACCTCGACCCAGGTGTTCGGCGGATGCTGGCCTCGCCATCCGGCGAGGTGGATCGGGATGCCCACCGGCTGCGCGTCGACCGCGCAGCAGGTGACCAGCAGCCGCGCGACGTAGACGGTGTCGGCGCTGTCGCCGGCCGGGAGGAGGTAGCCCGTCACGTGCACGGTGCGGCCGGTCACGGCCTCCGCTCCCCCGGCGCGCAGGAGCGACGCCCAGTCCTTCACCGTGAAGTCGTCGGTCGAGCCGGCGACGAGCGGCGGTGCGGAACGCGCGCTGTCGAGGACCGCGCCGGCCGTCGCGATGCTGCGGGACTGCGCGGTGGCGGCGCTCAGCGTCGCCGGCGGGAGCACGAGCAGGGTCACGGCCGCGACCGCGACGATGGCGAGCCGGCTCGCGGTCAGGAGGCGGGTGCCGAGCCGTCCCGTACCGGGCGTGCGGCCCGAAGCACGTTGTCCGGCTTGCTGTGGACTGCGAGGCTGCTGTTGCTCCGGAGCCGCATCCGCCCCGGGTCGCCGGACGAACGGCATCGCGCGGAGGTCCTCGGGCCCGAGCTCGCCGTCGACCGCGTCGTCCGACCCGTCCTCCTGCCCGTGCCCGCCGCGGAGGCCGGTGACGATCGCGCCGATCGCCAGCGCCCCGCCGAGCACCGCCAGCACGACCGTGAACACCGTGTAGCGCGGGTGCACGTAGAGCTCGAGCCGGCCGGTGGCCGCCAGCCAGAGCGTCCCGACGACGGCGAGCAGGGTCAGGGCGACGCCGATCCAGCGGGCCACGATCCGATCAGCGCGCATGGTTCACCGCCAGCCCGAGCGCCGCCGACGCGAGCGCGACGACCACCGTGATGAGCACGAGGGTGCGGGCCGTGAAGGTCGTGCGCAGCAGCGCGAGCATCTTCACGTCGATCATCGGACCGAAGACGAGGAACGCGACGATGGCACCGGGCAGGAACGTCGAGCCGAGCGACAGCACGAAGAACGCGTCGACGTTCGAGCACATCGCCACCACGAACGCGAGCAGCATGAGCGCGAGCACCGACCAGACCGGGTTGCCGCCGAGCGCGACGAGCAGCTCCCGCGAGACGGCGACCTGGATCAGGCCCGCGATGGCGGAGCCGACCAGCAGCGCGGGCATCATCGCGGCGGTCTCCGCGCCGAACATCCGCACGCTCTCCCGCATCCGATGGGCGGCGCCGTGGGCGTGATCGTGCGGATGCACGGCGCAGGCCGCGCGGAAGCCGGGCGTGAGCAGGGCCATCGGGTCGGGGTGACGTCCGAGCAGCCAGCCGACGAGGTTCGCGATCGCGAAGCCGCCGATCACCCGGCTCAGCAGGATGCCGTCGCTCCAGCCGAACGCCTGGAACGTGGTGATGATCGTGATCGGGTTCACGATCGGCGCCGCGAGGAGGAAGGTCGCCGACTCCGGCACGCTGAGCCCGCGCGCGATGAGCCCGCGCGCGAGCGGCACGTTGCCGCACTCGCACACCGGGAGCAGCACCCCGAGCAGCGAGAGCACGAGGCGCCGGGGCACCGCGCGCCGCGGCAGCACGGCGAGCAGGAGCCGCTGCGGCACCCACACCTGCACGGCGATGGAGAGCACGATGCCGAGCACGACGAACGGCAGCGACTCGATCACGACGCTGAGCGCGAGCGTGACCGCGTCGCGTGCGGCATCGCCGAGCCGGATGCCGCCCGGGCTCAGCGCGCGGACGCCGACCAGCGCAACCAGCACCCCGAGGGCGATCAGGGCGCCGCGCATCGGCGAGGACCGACGCTGCTCGAGGGGGCGCGTCCGGATCGACGTCGTCCCGCTCATCGGGTCAGGGTAGGTCGTCCCGCTGGCTCGGCGGCTCCGGCGCGCGGCGCAGGCGCGGGTACCCCATCACGACAGCGATCGCCGCGCCGTCGTGCAAGATGGCCCTGATATCCGGGCTCAGCTGCGAGACGGCGCGGCGATCATCACCGGAGCGGCGGTGCTCAGCGCTCCTCGTGCTGGAGCGCGACGCCGAGGGCGAAGAACGTCGGGGCCCAGTGCCCGACGAAGATGCCCCAGCGGTCCGACTGCGCGCGGTCGTCCTTCTTGCCGCGCGAGAGCAGCCAGGCGGCGAAGCTCAGGCCGATCGAGATGAACCCGCCGGCGAACGCCCACTCGCTGCGGAAGCCCGCGGCGCTGAGCGATCCGATGGGGTTCGCGAGCAGTCCCGCGTCCTGCGCCTTCTTCGCGCGCTTCCTGGCCTGCTTGCTGACCGAGCTCATGTCGGCGTCCTTCCGTTCGGGGTCCGGCTTCGAGCCTCCGCCCCTCGCGCCATGCACGCGACCCGACGCGGACGACTCCCACCCGGCGCACAGGGCGCGTCCGGGCGGGAGTCGGGTCGGAGCGGGTCGCGGACGCGGGCTCAGCCGCGGTGCGCGGGGATCGCCCGCTGCAGCACCGGCACGGCGACGGCGACCGTCACGAGGTGCATGAGCATGAGGCCGACGACGCCGGTGATCGAGGCGCCGGGGATGAAGCCGGTCACCGCCAGCACGATGTCGGGCGCGAACGAGAGCACCGTCAGCACCGGTACGAGCACGCGGAGCACGGCGACGCTGTCGCGAGCGAGGCGGACGACGAGCGCCCAGCCCGCCGTCGCGAGCGCCAGTCCCACGACGGCCGACGGCGCGATCGCGACGATGGACAGCGGGGTGAACGCCGGGTCGGCGCCGGCCGCCACGGCCGCGGCGCCGATGAGGGCGTCCGCTCCGATGGCGACGACGGCCGCGGCGAGCAGGAGCAGCGCCACCCGGCCGGCGCGGACGCGCGGAGCCGTGGCGACAGGTGCGGCGGAAGCGGCGGTGGTGGTCATGGTGTCCTCCTGATCAGTACGAGATCCGAACTGATCGGGACGTTAGTACGACTTCCGTACCGATGGAACACCGCGGGGCGGGATTACTCCGAGCGGAGTAGCGCCGGCTGCGTGGCGGATGCCGCCCTACTCCCGGCGGAGCGCGGTCTCCGCGGCGAGCGCGGCCTCCGCCGCGAGCGCGTCCACCCGCTCGCCCACCCCGGTCAGCAGCCGGGCCAGCTCGTCGCGGTCGGCGGCGGGCACGTCGGCGAGCAGCTCGGCGACCACCGCACGGATCGACTCGACCACGGCGATCGCGGTCGTCGCCCCCGCCGGCGTGAGCCGGGTGACGAGGTTGCGGCGGTCGGCCGGATCGGGCGCGCGCTCGACGAGGCCGGCGGCCTCCATCCGCGCGATCACGCCGGTCGTCGTCGACTTCGGCAGCCGCAGGGCGGCCCCGAGCCCGATCATGTTCCGCGGCCGCCGCAGCAGCACGTAGAGCAGCCGCGCCTGCTGCGACGTGAGGCCGTGCTCCGCCGCGACCGCGTCGTAGCGCTCCATCACGCCGAACGAGACGCGGAGCAGGGCCGGGCCGGGCGGCAGCACGTCGCCGGCGTGCACGTGTCCCGGTCCCGGGAACTCGGGCTCGCCGGCCAGCGGCGGGATGACGGCCGCCGCGCGGCCGGACGGATCGGCGCTTGCGACGGTGTCGGCGCTTCCGAATCTGTCGGCGCTCGCGGACGTGTCGGCCATGCCGTCAGGCTAGACCGGCAGGATGGGACCGTGATCGAGGAGCCCCTCCGCCTGAGCATCGACGGCCGCGACCGCACCGGGCTCGTCGTCGCCCGCGACCGGAGCGAGCCCGGAGCGCCGGCACTGCTGGTGCTGCACGGCTCGAACCAGTCGGCGCGCATGCTGCGGAAGTCGATCGGCGGCGCCGTGGATGCGCTGGCGGAGCGCGGCGTCGTGGTCGCGTGGCTGGACGGGTACCGCCGCGCCTGGAACGACGCGCGGCTCTCGACGGACTTCGCCGCGACCCGGGAGGGCATCGACGACGTCGCGTTCGCCGCTGCCGTCGTCGACTACCTGCGGGCGCGGCACGCCGTCGACTCGGAGCGGGTCGCGCTGCTCGGCTTCTCGAACGGCGGGCAGCTCGCCTTCCGCCTGCTCCACGAGGACCCGGAGCGCTACGCCGGCGCCGCGGTCGCGGGCGCGACGCAGCCGGTGCCCGACAACTTCCGCCACTACACGGCGCCGCCGGTGCCGCGGCCGCTCGTGCTGTTCCACGGCACCGCGGACCCGATCGTGCCGTTCGAGGGCGGGATGGCGAGCCTGCGCGGCCTGCGCCCGCGCGGGATGGGCCGGTCGGCCGCCGAGACGGCCGCGTACTACGCCGCCCGGAACGGCATCACGACGCCGCCGACGACGACCCGGATCGACGAGGGCGGCGACGGCGGCCGGCTGGCGGTCGACCTGACCGAGTACCGCGAGCCCGGGCATCCGGAGGTCGCGCTCTACGCGATCCAGGGCGGCGGGCACACGGTGCCGGGCCAGTCCGGCGCGACGTTCTTCACCGGCCCCGCGGCGCCGAACCTCGACGCCGTGCGGGTGCTGGCGGAGCGCTTCGGGCTCTGAAGGGATTCTGCGGGAGCAGACGGACCCGTCCCGGCTCAGAGCAGGGCGGCCAGCACCGGCACGAGCAGCCAGGCGGTCGGGATGGCGACGAGCGCGAGCGCCGCGACGACGATGCCCGAGCGGGCACCGAGCCCGAGTCCGGAGGCCGTGCCGGTCAGGCGCCGGACCCGCTCCCCCGGGATCGAACCCGCCGGCGGACCCGCGAGGGCGGCGGCGCCCGCGAGCACGGCGACGTGGAGCCCGTCGCCCTCCGCCTGCCGGGGCGCCGTGGCGACCCGGGCGATCGCGGTCGCGAGCACCCGGTCGCCGGCGGCGCCGCGGGCTCGGTCGTCCGCGAGCATCTCGATCGCGGCGCCGACCCGCTGCTCGGCGAGGGCCGCGACGGGGAAGCCCGGGAGGGCGCGATGCCAGGCGCGGAAGGCGACGAGCACGACGTCGTGGCGCTGCTCGACGTGCGCGCGCTCGTGGGCGATCACCGCGTCGAGCTCCGGCGGCTCGAGCAGCTCGACGAGTCCGCGGGACAGCACGGTCGCCGAGCCGAGCCCGCGCGGCAGGCAGTAGGCGACCGGGGCGGACTCGTCGAGGATCCGCTCGCCCGCCTCGCCCTGACGCGTGAGGAGGTCGACGAGGTGCAGGTGCCGGCGGCGCTGCCGCTCCACCCGGGTCGCGGTGACGATGAGATGGGCGACGAGGTAGCAGCCGAGCGCGACCGCCAGGCCGAGGCAGAGCCACGACCACCAGGGCACGGTCGCGCCCTCGCCGTCGACGAGCCGGCGCGCGAGCTCCTCCACCGCGAGCACCAGGTCGTCGCCGAACGGGCTGAGGCCGGCGACCAGCGGCGCGCCGATCATCGACAGCCCGCCCGCGACGGCGATGGCCTGCCAGAGCACCAGCGCGGTGCCGGGAGCCCGGGCCGGCCAGGCGGCGCGGGCGAGCGCGATCGGCACCGGCCAGGCGAGCAGGATCGCGAGGACGGCGAGCGCGACCGCGGGGGCGAGCATCGCCGTGCGGGTCAGGCGAGCAGCTGGCGCAGCAGCTCGGCGTCGGCCGGGTCGACGCCGCCGACGAAGCGCTCCAACACGGCGCGGCGGTCGCCCGCATCGTCGAGCACCTCGCGCATGAGCTCGGCCATGTGCTCGGCTCGGCTCGCGGCGGCGCGGTAGCGGTGCGGGCGGGAGGAGCGCTCGGTGACGACGAAGCCCTTGCGCTCGAGGCGCGAGAGCACGGTGAGCACCGTCGTGGCGGCGGGGGCGTCGTCGCCGGTCGACAGCGCATCGCGCAGGTCGTACGCGGTCAGCGGCGCGTCGTGCGTCCAGAGCTCGTCCATCACGGCGCGCTCCAGGGATCCCAGCGTGGCCATCCCCACCTCCTCCGGAATCCGATTCTACGTCACGTGGAATTAGTTCTACGTCACGTAGAAGTAGTTCTATGATTCGTAGAAGAAGCAGCCGATCGGAGACTGCGAGAGCGCAAGGAGCGCCGCATGGACCCTCTCGACATCGCCCGCTGGCAGTTCGGCATCGTGACCGTCTACCACTTCCTCATGGTGCCGCTGACGCTGGGCCTCGGACTGCTCGTGGCCGTGATGCAGGCCTGGTGGGTGCGGACCGGCGATGAGCGCTGGCTCCGGATGACGCGGTTCTGGGGCAAGCTCTACCTCGTCAACTTCATCCTCGGCGTGGCCACGGGCCTCGTCCAGGAGTTCCAGTTCGGCATGGCCTGGAGCGAGTACTCGCGGTTCGTCGGCGACGTGTTCGGCGCCCCGCTCGCGCTCGAGGGCCTGCTCGCGTTCTTCGTCGAGTCGACGTTCCTCGGCCTGTGGATCTTCGGCTGGAAGCGGCTCCCGCAGCGCGTGCACCTCGCGACGCTCTGGATCGCGGTGATCGGCAGCTGGATCTCGGCCTACTTCATCCTGGTCGCGAACTCGTGGATGCAGCATCCGGTGGGCATCGAGCTCGTCGACGGCCGACCGCGGATGACCGACATCTGGGCCGTGCTGTCGAACAACACCGCCGTCGCGGCGTGGACGCACACCGCCTTCGGCGCCATCGCCGTCGCCGGCGGGTTCCTGCTCGGCATCTCCTGGTACCAGCTCTGGGCGCGACGCCGCGACGGCGTCGACACGCTCCCCCGCCGCGGCCGCGTCGTGGTCGGCTCGGACCCGGACCGGCCCGGACGCGACCGGAAGGACCACGGCGTGTGGCTGCGCTCCCTCCGGCTCGGCGCGGTGGTCGCGATCATCGGGTTCGGGGGCGTCGCGATCACGGGCGACGTGCAGGGCAAGCTCATGTTCGAGCAGCAGCCCATGAAGATGGCCGCGGCGGAGGCGGCGTGCAAGACCGGCTCGAGCTTCTCGGTGCTCTCGATCGGCGACCTCGGCGCCAAGAGCTGCGACGAGGTCACCACGATCATCGAGGTGCCGGGCGTGCTCGCCTTCCTCGCGAACGGCGACTTCGACACGACGGTCAAGGGCGTCGACGATCTGCTGCCGGAGTACGAGCAGCGGTACGGCACCACCCTGCCCGACGAGAAGATCTACGGCGACCGCGCCGGCCAGCAGATCTCGTACGTGCCGCTCATGGCCGTGACGTACTGGGGCTTCCGGATCATGATCGGCTTCGGCGCACTCGCCGCCTTCGCCGCCGCCGTCGCGCTCTGGCTCACCCGCCGCGGCACCGTGCCGCACTCGAAGTGGCTGTCGCGGCTGGCCGTGTTCGGCATCCTCGCCCCGTTCGGCGCCAACGCGGCCGGCTGGATCTTCACGGAGATGGGGCGGCAGCCGTTCGTCGTCGCGCCGAACCCGACGCCCGGCGGCGTCGACGGCGTGTACATGTTCACGGCCGCCGCGGTGTCGCCCGGGGTCACCGCCGGCGAGCTGCTGTTCTCGCTCATCACGTTCGCGGTCGTCTACGGCGCGCTGCTCGTCGTCGAGGTGGGTCTGCTCGTGCGGTACGTGAAGGGCGGCGTCGCCGCCGCCATGCCCGACCTCGCCGCCCCACCGAGGTCGGGCGGCGGGGACGGCTCCGGGGACGACGACGCGGACCGCGACGTGCTCGCGTTCGCCTACTGACCGCCGAACGCACACGGAGGGATGGACATGGAACCGCTGCAGATCGTCTGGTTCGCCGCGATCGCCCTGCTCTGGGGCGGATGGCTGCTGCTCGAGGGCTTCGACCTCGGCGTCGGCATGCACCTGCTCGTGTCGGCACGCACCGAGCGCGACCGCCGGGTGATGCTCAACACGATCGGGCCGGTGTGGGATGGCAACGAGGTGTGGCTCATCACGGCCGGCGCCGCGACCTTCGCCGCATTCCCGCTCTGGTACGCGTCGCTGTTCTCGACGCTGTACGTGCCCCTCGTGCTCGTGCTGCTCGGCCTCATCTTCCGGGCGATCGCGATCGAGTACCGCGGCAAGCATCCGTCGCCGCGCTGGCGCGCGTTCTGGACGTGGGCGCTCGGGCTCGGCTCGTTCGTCGTCGCGTTCGGGCTCGGCGCGGCCCTCGCGCTCACGACGCTCGGCCTCCCGATCGACTCGAACGGCGACCGGGTCGGCGGGCCGGCCGCCATCCTCAGCCCCGCCGTGCTGGTCGGCGGGCTCGGCGTCGTCGGCTTCTGCCTCGTGCACGGTGCGACGTTCCTCGCCCTGAAGTCCGACGGGCCGGTGCGCGTCCGCTCGATCGGGATGGTGCCGGTGCTCGCGCCGATCGCGCTCGTCCCGATGGCGCTGTGGGCCGTCCTCGTGCAGCTGCGCACCGGCGACGCGATCACCTGGACGCTCGTGGTGCTCGCCGTCGTCGCGGCGGTGCTCGGCTGGGTCGCGGCGCGCGGGCGCCGAGAGGGACTCGCGTTCCTCGGCTTCGCCGGATTCCTCGTGCTCGGGGCGGCGTCGATCTTCGCCGCCGCGTTCCCGGTGGTGCTCCCCTCGACGATCGATCCGGCCTTCGATCTCACGGTCGCGAACGCCTCGTCGAGCCCGTACACGCTCGGGGTCATGACGATCGTCGCGGCGTTCGGGCTGCCGCTGGTGATCGGCTACCAGGCGTGGAGCTACTGGGTGTTCCGCAAGCGCGTGGCGCCCGAGCACATCCCTGCGGATGCGCCGGGGACGGGCCTGGCCGGGACGGACACCGCCGGCGCGGCGGGGTCGGCCGGCACGGCGGGGTCGGCCGGCGCGGCTGGGTCGGCCGGCGCGGCTGGCCCGGCCGGCGCGGCGGAGGCGACGACAGACGGCGGACGCTGATGGACCGCGCCGCGCTCCGGGTCGTCCCGAGACGGACGCTCCTTCTGCTCGTCGTGCTCGCCACGGCCCGCGCGCTCGCGCTCGTCGCGCTGGCGGACGGCGTCGCCCGCGGCATCGCCGCGGTCGCGGACGGCGGACCGGATGCCGGTGCCGCCGCGATCGGCGCCGCCGGCGGGCTCGCCGCCGCCCTGTCCGGCTGGCTGTCGTCGATGGTGGCCGGGCGGGCCGCCGCCGAGGAGAAGGCCCGGCAGCGCCGCGTCGTCGTCGACGCCGTGCTCGACGGCCGCGCGCGCGACGGCGACCTGCCCGCGTTCGCGTCGTCCGGGGTGGAGGCGCTCGACGAGTTCTTCCTGCAGGCGGTGCCGGCCTCCGTGGGCGCCGTCGTCGTCCCGGCGGTGCTCGGGCTCCGGCTGCTCGGGCTGGACTGGCCGAGCGCCGCGATCGTGGCCGTCTGCGTGCCGCTCGTGCCGGTGTTCATGGTGCTGATCGGGCTGCACAGCCGCGAGCGGACGGCGGAGGCGGACGGCGCCCTCGCCCGGCTCGCGGACCACGTGATCGACCTCGCCGGCGGGCTGCCCGTGCTCGTCGGGCTCGGCCGCGTCGCCGAGCAGACGCGAGCCCTGGCCCGGATCTCGCGGCGGTTCCGCGAGACGACCATGACCGCTCTGCGCACCGCGCTGCTGTCGGCGCTCGCCCTGGAGCTGCTGGCGACGATCTCGGTCGCGCTCGTCGCGGTGGTGCTCGGGCTCCGGCTGCTCGTCGGCGGCGTGCCGCTCTCGACCGCGATCGCCGTGCTGATCCTGGCGCCCGAGCTGTTCGGCGCGCTGCGCGCCGCGGGCTCGGCCTACCACGCGTCGCAGGCCGGGCTCGGGGTGCTCGAGCGAGTGCGCGGATGGGGTGGGGTGGATGTGGTGCGTGGTGGCCCTTCTGGCGGATTGCCGCGCCGTCTCTCAACTCGTGCCGTATATGACGCGGCACTGGGGAGTCGACGCGGCAGTCACGCGGTCCGCGCCGGCGTGCACGTCGACGGCCTCACGGTCCGCCACCCGACCGGCGCGACGGCCGGGCCGCTGCACCTGCATGCGGCCGTCGGGACGTCCGTGTCGCTCGTCGGCCCCAGCGGCTCCGGCAAGTCGAGCCTGCTCGCGGCCCTCGCGGGCGTCCTGCCCGCGGATGCGCTCGTCGACGGCAGGGCCGAGGCGTCCTCGCGCCTCGGCTGGGCGCCGCAGTCGCCGTCGTTCGCGGCCGCGACGGTCGACGAGGAGCTGCGGGCGGCGTCCGGTGCGGTCGGCATCCGTGCCGGAGCTGCCGCCGCCGGCGTCGCCCGGGAGCTCGGGCTCGAGCCGCTGCTCTCACGTCGCCCGAGTGAACTGAGCCCGGGCGAGCAGCGTCGGCTCGCGGTGGCCCGCGCGCTGCTGCGGGTCGACGACGGCGCCACCGCGCTGCTGCTCGACGAACCGACGGCGCACCTGGATCCGGAGGCGGCCGCCCTCGTCCGCGCGGCGCTGACCCGACGTCGCGCGCGCGCCGCGATCGTCATCGCGACTCACGACTCCGGCTTGCGGGGGTGGGCGGATGCCGTGGTCGCGATCTCCGCCTCCTCGACGCCGCCCGCGACGCCGCTGAGTGCCGAGGCGGGAGGGACGATCGCCGCGCGTCCGCCGGGTCATCTCGCCAGTGCCGCGTCAGCTCCGGCACGAGTTGAGAGACGGCGCGGCAATCACGCCAGGACCACACCCCGCACCGCCCTCGCCCTCGTGCTCGCCGCGGCCCCGGGACGCTGGGCGCTGGCCCTCCTCCTCGGCATCGTCGCCACCGGCGCGGCCGTCGCGCTCAGCGCCGTGAGCGGCTGGCTGATCGTCCGGGCCGCGCAGGAGCCCGCGATCATGTACCTCACGGTCGCGATCGTCGGGGTTCGGTTCTTCGGCGTCGCCCGCGCGGCCGCCCGCTACGCCGAGCGACTGCTCACCCACGACGCGGTGCTCCGCGGCACGGACGCCCTCCGCCTCCGGGTCTGGGCGTCGATCGCCCGGCGCGGGGCCGCGTCCCGCCGCCTGCTCGAGGGCGGGGTCGCCGCCGATCACCTCGTCGTCGGCCTCGAGGCGCTGCGCGATCGGCTCCCCCGGGTCGTCGTGCCCTTCGCGGCCGGGCTCGCCGCCCTCGCCGGCGCCCTCATCACGACCGGTCTCGTCCTCCCGGCCGTGCTGCCCGGCGCGATCGCGCTGCTCGGCGGCGGCGCGATCGCCGGATGCGCGCTCGGCCTCGCCGCCGACCGCTCGGCCGAGCGGCGCGGCGTCGCCGTGCGCGCGGCGCTCGCC
>NZ_JBXASM010000013.1:0-85065 GCF_058809295.1 Schumannella sp. GW821-FHT10F01 | reverse complement strand
CCCGTCATCACGGCCGCCGAGCGCGCCCGCCGGCGGCTGCGCCGGGGACGCCGCGCCGCCGCCCTCTCGCTGCTCCTCGCGCTCGCGGTCGTCGCGGTGCAGGGCTCGCTCGTCATGACCTCCGGCGTCACCACCGCCGCCGTCGCCGTGCTCGGCGGCGCCGGCATGGTCGGCGTCGCCTCCGTCAGCGGACTCCGCTCGCTGAGCCGCCGTCGCATCGCACGGGATGCCGCCGCCGCAGCGCCCGCCACCGCAACCCGGCCGGCCCCGACGGTGCGGCGCCAGTCCGCAGCGCCGGCCGCCGCCGCGCCGCAGCGCGCCTGGACGCCGGTGCCGATCCCGAAGCCGCTCTACCTCGACCGCCCCGCGCCGCAGCCGGTCGCGCCGCCCCTCGACGCGGAGCGCCTCATGCGCGAGGCGTCGGCCGTCGCACAGGCCGCGCTCCGGGCGGCCCACCAGGAGGCCGAGGTCGTCGCGATGCCCGCGCGCCCCGAGCCGGCCGCCGCACCCGCCGCCGAGCGCCGCGACCGCCCGGCGCCGTCGGTGCCGAGCCGCTGGGCCGGGATGGGCGTCGTCGGCGAGGTGCCGAGCGCGGTGCCGGACCTCGACGAGGTGCTCCGCCGCCGTCGCGCGGCGAGCTGAGCCCGGCAGTCGGGACCCCGGTCGCATGAGCTCGCTCGACGTGCACGACGAGTACGACGGGCCGCCCTTCGGCGAGGAGACCGTCGATCCGGATCCGTTCGCGCAGTTCCGGACGTGGCTCGCGGATGCCGAGGCGTCCGCCCTCGACATCCCGAACGCGATGGTGGTGACCACCGTCGATCCGGACGGCGCCCCGAGCGTGCGCACCGTGCTGCTGAAGTCGCTCGACGGACCGGACGGGCCGGCGTTCCAGTTCGTCACGAACGGCGAGAGCCGCAAGGGCCGGGCGCTCGCCGCGCATCCGCGGGTCGCGCTGCTGTTCCCATGGCAGGAGCTCGACCGGCAGGTGATCGTCGACGGCACCGCCCGCCCGGCGCCCGCCGACGTCTCCGACGCGTACTGGCGCACCCGCCCGCGCGGCAGCCGGATCGGCGCCTGGGCGAGCGAGCAGTCCCGGCCGATCGCGTCGCGCGACGCCCTGCTCGACCGGGTCGCGGCGGCCGAGGAGCGCTTCGGCGGTGAGGACGACATCCCGCGCCCGGAGCACTGGGGCGCCTGGATCGTCGAGCCGTCCGCGATCGAGTTCTGGCAGGGGAGGCCGTCGCGCCTGCACGACCGGATCGTCTACCTCCGCGACGTCGACGGGGGCTCCGGCGCCTGGCGGATCGAGCGCCGCCAGCCCTGACGCCGCGCGCGGACGCCGGTGCTACAGTCACCCCTGTTTCCCGACGCCGGGCTGCCGGCGCCCCGAGTCCGTCGAGCGAGGCTGCGCATGACCACCGTCGGCTACCTGTGGGTCGGCCCGCTGGAGCACAACGCGGACTACCAGCGCGATCTGCTGCGCAGCCGCGGCGTCGACCGGGTGTTCGAGGACATCAGCGCGCACACCTCCACGCCGATCCGCACGCAGCTCACGGCCGCGCTGGAGGAGGTGGAGGCCGGCGACACGCTCGTCGTCTGGCGCCTCGACCGCCTCGGCTCCACGATGTCGGGCGTGCTCGCGCTGCTCGAGCTGCTCGGACGCCGCCGGGTCGGGGTGCGCAGCATCTCGGAGGGCCTCGACACGTCGGGCGACGACGGCACCGCGCTGCTCACGATCATCGCGGCGTTCACCGAGCTCGACCGGCAGCTCTCGCGCGAGCGCACGATGGCCGGCGTCTACGCCGCCCGGGCCCGCGGCCGCGTCGGGGGGCGGCCCCGTGCGCTCTCGCCGACGAACGTCGAGCGCGTGCTCATGCTCAAGGAGCAGGGCGCGACCGTGCGCGAGATCGCGCAGGAGATGGGCACGTCGCGCGCCACGGTCTACCGGGTGCTCGAGGGCTCCAACTCGCAGCCCGACCTCGAGGAGCCCGCGCCGGGCATCACCCTGCGCCTGCCCTCCGGCGTCGACCTGGAGGGCGACCCGCTGACCGCCTCGGAGTGACCGATCGCGTGTCCGATTCGCGGTACTGGACTTTTGGACACGGTTTCGGAACAATCGCGTCAGCGGTCCCGCCCCGTCCGGACCGCGCTCTGCGATCACACACCGACAAGGAAGTCAGGTCGACGATGACCACATCCCCCTCCCGCCGGCGCCTCGCGCTCGGCGTGATCACCCTCGCGGCGACGATGAGCCTCGCGCTCGCCGGCTGCACCAACCCGGGCACCGGCTCCGGATCCGGCGGCGACGCCGGCGACACCAAGCAGACCGTCAAGGCGTCCGACGGCCCCACCTGCGACCTCGAGACCTACGGCGCCGGCATCAAGACCGGGCTCGACCTCAAGGACCTGGTCGTCGGCTTCTCGCAGTCCGAGAAGGAGGACAACCCCTTCCGCATCGCCGAGACGCAGTCGATCAAGGACGAGGCGCAGAAGCTCGGCGTGAAGAAGCTCATCACGACGAACGCGCAGTCCACGCTGTCGAAGCAGATCTCCGACATCCAGGACATGATCTCGCAGGGCGCCCAGGCGCTCATCGTGGCGCCGCTGAAC
This sequence comes from Schumannella sp. GW821-FHT10F01, assembly GCF_058809295.1. Lineage (NCBI taxonomy): Bacteria > Bacillati > Actinomycetota > Actinomycetes > Micrococcales > Microbacteriaceae > Schumannella > Schumannella sp. GW821-FHT10F01. The sequence continues at coordinate 82,452 of NZ_JBXASM010000013.1, read as the reverse complement.
AGCGACGGCCTCGAGCCGGCCCTCTCCGCCGCCCGTGACAGGGGCATCCCGGTCATCACGGTCGACCGCAAGCTCAACGCCACCGCGTGCAAGGACTACGTGTCGTTCCTCGGCTCGAACTTCGTCGAGCAGGGCAAGCGCGCCGCCGACCAGCTCATCAAGGGCACCGGCGGCAAGGGCAAGGTCGCGATCCTGCTCGGCGCCTCCGGCAACGGCGTGACCACCGACCGCACCAAGGGCTTCGTCGACGAGATCAAGGCCGAGGGATCGGGCATCGAGATCGTCGCCCAGCAGACCGGCGACTTCGCCCGCGACAAGGGCCAGTCGGTGACCGAGCAGCTGCTGCAGTCGAACCCCGACATCACGGCGATCTACGCCGAGAACGACGAGATGGGCCTCGGCGCCCTCGCCGCCATCCAGTCGGCCGGCAAGACCCCCGGCAAGGACATCCAGCTGTACTCGATCGACGGCACCAAGAACGCGGTGCAGCAGATCGTCGCCGGCACCTACAACGGCGTCATCGAGTCGAACCCGCGCTTCGGGCCGCTCGCCTTCGACACCCTGAAGACCTTCCTCGCCGGCGACCCGGTCGGGCAGGACATCATCATCGAAGACGGTGAGTACGATGCCTCCAACGCGGCCGACAAGGTGAACTCGGCCTTCTGATCGACTGCGATCGCGCGTCGGCGGCGCCGGGTCTCCCCGGTCGCCGCCGACGTGCGTCCGCGCCCCTTCCGACGTAGAAAGGCGCCCTCGTGTCGTCCACCACCACCCCGGCTGCGGCGCCCGTGCTCGAAGCCCGCGGCGTGACGAAGCGCTTCGGCGGCGTCACCGCGCTCGCCGAGATCGACTTCGCCATCCAGCCCGGCGAGAGCCACGCGCTGATGGGCGAGAACGGCGCCGGCAAGTCCACGCTGATCAAGGCATTGACGGGCGTGCACCAGCCCGACGAGGGCGAGATCGCCGTCTCCGGCGTCGTCGTGCGCTTCGCCCAGCCGCTCGACGCGCAGCGCGCGGGGGTGTCGACCATCTACCAGGAGGTCAACCTCATCCCGCTGATGTCGGTCGCCCAGAACATCTACCTCGGCCGGGAGCCGCGCGGGCTGCTCGGGCTCATCGACTACCGGCGGATGAACGCGGATGCGCGCGAGCTGCTCGCGGGCTACGGCATCAGCCTCGACGTCACCCGGCCGCTGCGCTCGCTCGCGCTCGGGGTGCAGCAGATGGTCGCGCTCGCCCGAGCGGTGAGCATCGACGCCCGGGTCGTCATCATGGACGAGCCGACCTCGTCGCTGGAGACGAAGGAGGTCGAGACGCTGTTCCGCGTCATCCGCCTGCTCCGCGATCAGGGCATCGCCATCATCTACGTCAGTCACCGGATGGACGAGATCTACCGGGTGTGCGAGCGCGTCACCGTGCTGCGCGACGGCCGCGTCGTGCACGTGGGGGAGCTGGCCGACCTGCCGCGCCGCGAGCTCGTCTCGCTCATGCTCGGCCGTGCGGTCGACTCCTCGACCGGCCAGACCGCGTTCGCCGAGGAGGATCACGTCAGCGCCGCCCCGCCCGTGCTCGTCGCGAGCGACCTGACCCGCCGCCACCAGATCGAGGATGTGAGCATCGACATCCGTCCGGGCGAGGTCGTCGGCCTCGGCGGCCTGCTCGGCGCCGGCCGCTCCGAGACCCTCAAGGCCATGGCCGGCGTCATGCAGCTCGACCGCGGATCGGTGACCGTCGACGGGCGGACGGTGCGGTCCGGATCGGTGCCCGCCGCCATCCGCGCCGGGATCGTCATGCTGCCGGAGGACCGGAAGACCGAGGGGATCGTGCCCGGACTCTCCGTGCGCGACAACATCGTGCTCGCCGCTCTGCCGCGGCTCAGCGTCGGCGGCTTCTCGTCGAAGAAGCACCAGGACAAGGTGGTCGACGTGTTCATGCGCCGGCTGCGCATCAAGGCCTCGAGCCCCGACCAGCCGGTGTCGGAGCTCTCCGGCGGCAACCAGCAGAAGGTGATGATCGCGCGCTGGCTCGCCATGAGCCCGAAGGTGCTGCTGCTCGACGAGCCGACGCGCGGCATCGACGTCGGCGCGAAGGCCGAGGTGCAGGCGCTCATCGACGAGCTCGCCCGCGAGGGCCTCGCGATCGTGTTGGTCTCGAGCGAGGTCGAGGAGGTCGTCGAGGGCGCGGGACGCATGGTCGTGCTGCGCGACGGCCGGGTCGCGACGGAGCTGCACGGCTCGGAGGTCGACGAGGAGCACTACCTCGCCGCGATCGCCGGCGAGGACCGGCCCGCCGGCGAGGACGAGCGCGGAGAAGAACAGCGCGGAGAAGACCAGCGCGGAGAAGACCAGCGCGGAGAGGACGTGCGCGCATGAGCGGCGCGAGCGTGACCATCGCCCTGCCCCGTCGCGGCGCCGTGCTGCGGTACGCGCAGCGCTACGGCGTCTACGCCGGCCTCGTGCTGATCCTGCTGTTCAATCTCGTCTTCACCGACAACTTCTTCACGGTCGACAACTTCCGCACCCAGCTCGTGCAGGTCGTGCCGGTGCTCGTGGTCGCGCTCGGCATGGCGCTCGTGATCGGCACCGAGGGCATCGACCTCTCCGTCGGCGCGTCGATGGCGATGGCCGCCGCGATCCTGCCGCTCTACATCGGCTACGGGTTCTTCCCCGCTGCACTCATCGCCCTCGTCGTCACCGCGCTCATCGGCGTGATCAACGGGTCGCTCGTCGCGTTCGTGGGGGTGCAGCCGATCGTGGCGACCCTCGCCCTCATGGTCGCCGGCCGGGGACTCGCGCTGCTGTTCTCGAACGAGCAGTCGAAGTCGGTCGTCGACCCGGTGCTGCTGCAGCTCAACAGCGGCTCGATCGGCGGCGTGCTGCCGTACAGCGTGCTGCTGGCGGCGGTGCTCGTCGCGATCGTCGCCGTGCTCGTCAACCGCACCACGTTCGGCAAGCAGCTCGTCTCGATCGGCGGCAACCGCCGCGCGGCCGAGCTCGCCGGCCTGCCGGTGCGCCGCATCCTGCTGCTCGTCTACGTGATCTGCGCGGTGCTCGCGGGCATCGCGGGGCTCGTCGGCGTCGCGCGGCTCAGTGCGTCGGTGCCCTCCACCATCGGAAACCTCATCGAGCTCAGCGCGATCACCGCGGTCGTCGTCGGCGGCACCCCGCTCGCGGGCGGCCAGGTGAAGATCGCCGGCACGGTGGTCGGCGCGCTGCTGCTGCAGTTCATCTCGGCGACGCTCGTGAAGCACGACGTCTCCGATCCGGTGTCGCAGATCATCCAGGCGGGCATCATCGTGGTCGCCGTCTTCATCCAGCGCGGACGGCAGGTGACCCGATGACCGTGATCGAGCCGGAGGCCGGACCCGCCAGCGCCGCCCAGCTGGGACGGGAGCGCGCGCTCGGCATCGTGCAGTCGTACGGCGCCATCGTGGTACTCGTACTGCTCGTCGTCGTCGCGAGCGTCTCGTTCCCGACGTTCCCGACCGGGTCGAACGCGGCGAACATCCTCACGCAGTCGTCGTTCCCGCTCATCATCGCGATCGGCATGACGTTCGTGATCCTCACCGGCGGCATCGACCTCTCCGTCGGCTCGATGTTCGCGCTCGGGGGCGTGCTCGCGGCCCAGTCGTCGCAGTGGGGCGGCGCGCCCGCCGCGCTGCTCGTGCCGCTCGCCGTCGGCGTCGTCGTCGGCGCGGTGCAGGGCGGGCTCGTGGCGTGGGGCGGCATGGCGCCGTTCATCGTCACCCTCGCCGGCCTGCTCGCGCTCCGCGGCGTCGCGCTCGCGATCACGAACGGCGGATCGGACACCCCGCTCGTGAAGGACGCCGCCTTCCGGGCGATCGGGCAGGGCGCGATCGGCGGCGGCATCCGCTGGCCCGTCGTGATCGCGCTCGTGCTGCTGCTGCTCGGCATCCTGCTGCTCGCGCGCTCGCGCACCGGCCAGCAGGTGCTCGCGGTCGGCGGCTCGGAGAGCGCGTCGACGCTCATGGGCCTGCCGGTGCGCCAGGTGAAGTTCTCCGTCTACGTGCTCAGCGGCGCGACCGCCGGGCTCGCGGGGGCGCTCAGTGCGGCGTACTCCTCGTCCGGTGTGCCGACCGTCGGCGTCGGCCTCGAGCTGACGGCGATCTCGGCGGTCGTGATCGGCGGCACGCTGCTGTCGGGCGGCAAGGGCTCGCTGCTCGGCACCCTCGCCGGGGTGCTGCTGCTGCAGGTGATCCAGAACGTGATCAACCAGGTCGGGTCGCTGTCGAGCTCGGTGCAGCAGGTGGTGTCCGGCGGCTTCCTCGCCGTCGTCGTCATCATCCAGACGATCCTGTCGCGGCAGCAGCGGCTGTAGCACCGGCGGGGCAGGATGGAGGCGTGCTGCCGCGCTCGCTCCGCCCCGCCCTCGCGTGGTTCTCGCGCACGCGGCTGTTCCGGCGCATCGGGCCGACCGTGATGCCGCCCTTCGAGCGGCTGCTCACCGCGCTCACCGGCGGCCGGGTGATCTCGAGCGGGCTCATCGTGCCCTCGCTCGAGCTGCACACGATCGGCGCGAAGACCGGCGAGCCGCGCGACGCGAAGCTCATGTGCTGCCCGACCCGGGCCGGCTGGTACGTGACCGGCAGCAACTTCGCGCGGGAGCGGCATCCGGCGTGGACGGCGAACCTGCTCGCGCATCCGGAGGCGGCGATCACGATCGCGCGCCGCCGCATCCCCGTGCGCGCCGCGCTCGTGCCCGATGAGCGCCGGGAGGCGGTCTGGCGCGAGCTCGAGGACAACTGGCCCGGCTACCGCGGGTACGAGCGCACGGCCCGGCGCGAGCTGCGGATCTTCGAGCTCACGCCGCGCTGAGCCGCCGCGCGGTCCGCCCCGCCGTCCGGCGCGTCACGCCTGCGCTCAGACGCGGCCGCCGTCGATGGAGCGGCCGTACTCGATCTCCTCGTCGGGCACGAGCACCTCGGTCTGCTCGTTGAGCGACTCGCCGCGGAAGAACGGCCGCGACCCCGGCGCGAGCGCCCAGAGCACCATGAGCACGACCCCGAGCAGCAGCGAGCCGACGCCGATCACGAACACCCCGCCGATGCCGAACAGCACCGTCTCGCCGTAGTCCGGATCCGTCATGTCGATCGCGCTCTTGATGAACGCGGCGGTGAGCAGCAGGGCGCCGAGCAGCGGGAACAGGAACTTGAACACGACGTTCCGCGCGCTCGCGAACAGCTCGCGGCGGAAGAACCACACGCAGGCGTAGCCCGTGATGCCGTAGTAGAAGGCGATCGCGAGGCCCAGGGAGTAGATCGAGTCGGCGAGGAAGTTCTCGCTCACCAGGGTCATGCCCACGTAGTAGACGATCGAGACGCCGCCCATGATCAGGGTCGAGAAACCCGGGGTCTTGAACTTCGGGTGCACCCGTCCGAAGCGCTCGGGCAGCGCCCGGTAGACCGCCATCGAGAGCGTGCCGCGCGCGGTCGGCAGGATCGTCGTCTGCGTCGACGACACCGCCGAGATGAGCACCGACAGCACGAGCAGCCAGGCCCAGGGCCCGAAGAGCGCGTTTTTCACGACGAGGAAGACGTCGTCCTGGTCCGCGAGCCGGTCCAGTCCGGCGTAGGCGATCGCCGCGATCGCGACCGCCACGTACGTGACCATGAGGATCAGCGTCGACAGCAGCGCCGCGCGGCCGGGGATCGTCTTCGGGTCCTTCGTCTCCTCGTTCAGCGCCAGGCAGGTGTCCCAGCCCCAGTAGATGAACAGGGCGAGCAGGATCGCCTCCGTGAAGCCGTCGAACGACCGGAAGCCGAGCGGATCGAACCAGTCGATCGTCGGGAGCGTCGAACCGGCGGGCGGCGTCGCGCCGAACGCGGAGGCGAGCGCGAGGATGACGAACAGCGCGAGCGCGAGGTACTGGATGCCGAGGAGCACGTTCTGCAGGCGCTCGCCGATCTCGACGCCGCGGTAGCTCACGTAGACCATGGCGGCGATGAACACGACGCCGGTCGCGGTGGTGACGACGATGTTCTCGCTCAACGCCGTCTGCCCGATGAGCAGCCAGAAGTAGATGCCGGCCACCTGACCGAGGTTCGCCAGCACGATGATGCCGGCGACCGCGACACCCCAGCCGCCCATCCACCCGACCCACGGGCCGAACGCCTTCGTGGCCCAGGTGAAGGTGGTGCCGCAGTCGGGCACCGCCCGGTTCAGCTCGCGGTAGGCGAAGGCGATGAAGAACATCGGGATGAAGGCGAGGATGAACGCGATCGGCGTCTGCAGGCCCACCGCCGTGATCACGAAGCCGAGGGTCGCGACGAGCGAGTAGACCGGGGCCGTCGAGGCCAGCCCCATGATCGTGGAGCCGAGGAGGCCGAGCTGGCCGGTCGCCAGGCCCTTGCCCGCCGCGTCGGACGCCGCGGGGGCGGTGGACTCGGCCATGGGCGCTCCTCGGGTCGGGGTGCCCGGGAGCCTACTCCCGGGCGTCGCCCGCCCTCTAGCGCGCGCCCTCGAGCTCGAGCAGCGCGACCTTCGCGGCGGTGCCGCCGAGGTACTGGCCGATCGTGCCGTCGGTGCGGACGACCCGGTGGCACGGCACCAGGATCGGCAGCGGGTTCGTCGCGCACGCCGAGCCGGCGGCGCGCACCGCCCGCGGGCTGCCGGCGGCCTCCGCGACCTGCGTGTAGCTCTCGGTCGCGCCGTAGCGGATGCCGCGCAGGTGCTCGAGCACCGCGCGGCGGAATCCGGACGCGAGCCGCAGGTCGACGGGCAGGTCGAACGCGGTGCGGCGCCCCGCGAAGTACTCGTCGAGCTCGCGCGCGGCCGGGTCGAGCCGCGCGGGGGAGCGCAGCACGCGCGGGCTGATCCGCGTCGCGAGCGAGTCGAGCACGGCGTCGTGGCCCTCGAGTGCATACGCGACGCGGACGACGCCGGCCTCGGTCGCGGCGACGAGCAGCGAGCCGAGCGGGCTGTCGACGGTGCGGTAGGCGACATCCAAGAGGTCGTCCTCCGCGGCCGCGTGCTCGAGGCGGGCGTGCAGGGCGGCGAGCTCGGCCGAGAGCGCCCCGGTCGGCGCGGGGTCGGCGAACAGGTCGGCGGTGTCGGCGGTCATGACTGCTCCTTCAGAGCTCGGCGGAGCGCGGCAACGCCGTCGGAGGCCGCCTTGCGCGCGGCGTCGGGGGAGACGCCCAGCACGGCGGCCACCTCGGCGTGGGGCAGCCCCATGAGGTGGTGATAGGCGACCGCGTGACGCTGCCGGTCGGGCAGCGCGGCGACGGCAGCGGTGAGGTCGGAGCGCGCATCCGGATCGATTCCGGCGGCCGCACCGCGTCGATCCGCCGCCGGCTCCGGCAGCTCGTCGACGGGCAGCGGACGCCGCGCCCGCGCACGCACGACATCGACGGCCCGGCGGTGCGCGATGGTCACCAGCCAGGCCTCGACGTTCGCGTCCGCGGGCAGGTCGGGCCAGCCGCGCAGCGCGGACAGGAACGTCTCGCTCCACGCGTCGTCGGCCTCGTCGGGGCCGACGACCGCGCGGCACACGCGGAGCACCGCGGCGCCGTGCTGCTGCACGACCTGCTCGAAGGGGGTTCTCACGCTCACATTCAAGTAGTCGTCGCGGCCCGCCGGAATGTGAGGCCGTGCGCGATACTCGCGTCATGGCGGCTCCGACCGACGCGCTCGACCTGAAACGGCTCGACGCCTACCGCGCTCGCCGCGGGCGTTTCGACGTGCTCGAGGTGCCCCGGCTCCGCTCGCTGCAGGTCGACGGCGCGGGCGATCCGAACACGTCGTCGCGATTCGGCGAGGCGGTCGGCGCGCTGTATCCGCTCGCCTTCCGCCTCAAGTCCGCGAGCAGGGCGGCCGGACGGGACTTCACGGTCATGCCGCTCGAGGGGCTGTGGTGGGCGGACGACCCGTCGACGTTCACCGTCGACCGCGACAAGACGCGCTGGAGCTGGACGATGCTGCTCGTGGTGCCCGACTGGATCGGGCCGGACGAGTTCGGCGCGGCGGTCGATCGCGTCCGCGCGAAGGACGGCGGTCCGGTGGCACTCGATCGCGTGCGGCTCGCCGACCTCGACGAAGGGCTCAGCATCCAGACCCTGCACGTCGGCGCGTTCGACGACGAGGGCCCGGTGCTCGAGCGGATGCACGACGTCGAGATCCCCGAGCGCGGGCTGCGGATGACGGGCCGCCACCACGAGATCTACCTCGGCGACCGTCGGCGGACCGCCCCCGAGCGGCTGCGGACGATCGTCCGTCAGCCGGTCGAGCGACTGACCTGACCGGCGGGATCGGCGTCTCACCGGCGGCGTCCGGCGTGCGGACGTAGCATTCGGCGGTGACCTCGATGCGCGCTCGCCGCTGGGCGGCGGCTGCCGCGGGCGTCGTCGCGGTGGCAGCCGGACTCGGCGTCGCGCAGCTGGTCGCCGCGCTCGTGGCACCGGCCGCGTCGCCGCTCGTGACGGTGGCGTCGGCGCTGCTCGATCTCGCGCCCGGGTGGGCGAAGCACCTCGTCATCCAGCTGCTCGGCACCGCGGACAAGCCGGCGCTCCTCATCGCCGTCGCCGTCGTGCTCGCGGTCGTGTCGGCGGTCGCCGGCGTGCTCGAGCAGCGCCGGCCGCCGATCGGCGCGCTCATCATCGCCCTGCTCGGCGCCGTGGGCGTGATCGCGACGATCTCCCGATCCTCCGCGTCGGCGATCGACGCGACGCCGGCGATCGCGGCCGCGGTCGTCGGCGCCGCCGGGGTGCGGTACCTGCCCCGGCAGCTTCCGATCGCCTCGGCCGACGGATCGCCGATCGGCGGCACCACCCGCCGCGGGTTCCTGATCCGGACCGGTGCGCTGGCCGCCGCCGGTCTCGTCGCCACGCTGGCCGCGCTCGCCGCCGAGACCGGGACCCGCACCGTCGAGGCGGCCCGGAAGGCGCTCCGGCTCCCCGCCCCGAAGACCGCGGCGCCCGACCTCCCGACCGGTGCCGACCTGGGCATCCGGGGACTGGCGCCGATCGTGACTCCGAACGCGGAGTTCTACCGGATCGACACCGCCCTGCGGGTGCCGCAGATCGATCCGGCCGACTGGCGGATCGTCGTGACGGGCATGGTCGACCGCGACGTGACGCTGACCTGGGACGAGCTGCTGCGGCTGCCGCTCGAGGAGAGCTACACGACGCTCACCTGCGTCTCGAACGAGGTCGGCGGCGACCTGGTCGGCACGGCGCGCTGGCTCGGCTACCCGATCCGGCACCTGCTCGACCGGGCCGGTGTGTCGTCGTCGGCGGACATGGTGCTCTCGACGAGCGAGGACGGCTTCACGGCGGGCACGCCGATCGAGGCGCTGCAGGACGTGAACCGCGACGCGATCCTCGCGGTGGGGATGAACGGCGAGCCGCTCCCCGTCGAGCACGGCTTCCCGGTGCGGATGGTCGTGCCGGGCCTGTACGGGTACGTCTCGGCCACCAAGTGGGTCGTGAAGCTCGAGGTGACCCGGTACGACCGCGCCCAGGCCTACTGGACGCGGCAGGGCTGGGGCGAGCGCGGACCGATCAAGCTCCAGTCGCGCATCGACGTCGCGCGCCCCGACGGCGACGGGCTCCTGGCGGCCGGCGTCGCCTGGCATCAGCACGTGGGCGTGGCCGGGGTCGAGGTGCGCCTCGACGACGACGACTGGCGCACGGCCGAGCTCTCCGCCCCCATCTCCGCCGACACCTGGGTGCAGTGGCGGCTGCGGGTACCCGCGTCCACGGGCCCGCACACCCTGGCCGTGCGGGCGATCGGCGCCGACGGCGAGGTGCAGACGAGGCGCATCGCCGGCGTGCTCCCCGATGGTGCGACCGGGTATCACACGGTCCGTGTCACGGTATGAGCGGTCGGGCCGGTCGGACGCCGTGCGGTCGGTGCGCCGCGCCGGCGCGGCCGCCGTCGGTTCGGAGCACTCCCGCCCGGGTGATACGCTTTTCAGGCTGTCCGGGCCCATGGCGCAGTTGGTAGCGCGTCTCGTTCGCAATGAGAAGGTCGGGGGTTCGAATCCCCCTGGGTCCACCAAATACTGGGAAGTTCGGGCACTGAGCGGTCCTGACCTCTCACTTTCGCCCCACACTTTCAACATGCGGCGGAACCTACGCTGATCGGACCAGCGCGGTTCGATCGCCCGGGAGCGCATGGGCTCGATTCGAGCTTTGGTCTCTCTACCGTGCGTCATGACGGCCAAGCCGCGACCGGACCAGGCACGGCTAGTTTCTACAGGTGTCGTCTCGAGGCTCCTAGGCTCGACCTGAACGCGACCCGAACGATGATCGAGCCGGGAACTCTTCCCCAGCCTCAGCGGCTCAGGATGGGCACCGGGTGGAGCGCGCGTACAGGTCGCGCGCCGGTGCCACCGGATTCGGAGTGAGTCGTCGGGGGTGACGGTGGTACTCCCTCGCGGGGAAAGGAGTCATTTTCTCCGCGGTAGCAGGGAGGGGCGCACTGAAGCCGAAATCAACGCGATCCGCTCGGTGGAGACGTTCAAGCACCCGAAGCCTGGTCGACGATGGGCCGTGACGGCCACGGCCGGGCATGCGTGGTCACGGGCTCTCACTGATGCGATCGGAGCGGTGCCTGATAGGTTCCGAGTGCCCGGTTTGTGAGGTGGGCTCGCGGACCGGTGAAGGGGCAGGGTGAGTCGACAGCTTCGAGTCCTCGCCGTCGGCGCGGTAACAGTGTTGGCGCTCGCCGGTTGTTCGAGGTCGAGCGCATCGCAACGGGTGCAAGCCGCTGCGGATCGAGTCGATGTCGGGAGCGTGGGCACGGTCTTGTGTACGAAAGAGATCAACGAGTCCCCGCTGAGCCCTGATCCCTACCAGCTGATCGTTGGGGTGGAGGACGCTTCGACGGCCTACGACCTCGTGAATCGCTTCGAGAACAAGGGCTTCAAGATCAATGAAGGTCTTACGTCTGAGCGACGCACGTACCTGAACGACGACGATTCGATCCAGGCCGATGTCACCCCCTACACGTCGGCTGACTCGGACGACAACGGGGGTCGGGTTCCGCCTTGTGACCTGCCCGAGGATGGTCTTGTGGTGGTCACGTTCCTCGCTCGCGACCACGGCACCCCCAACGGGGGATAGCAGGGCACAGCGAGAACAACGAGCGTGACTCCATTCACGAGGGATGGTGAGCATGCGTCGAAAGCTGATCGCGGGTCTTGCCGCGGCGGCTCGTTCGCGTGGTTGCGCTCTCCGGCGAGTCCGACATCAGGCCTCCCGAGCGCGGCGACTGGGCCCGGATGAAGCTGTGCGCGCTGGAGTCGTGCAGCGTCGCCTTCTTCGACCGCTCCCGCAACCTCTCCGGCCGCTTCCACACCGCGCGGTGCGCCAACTACGTCAACCTCCGCGCCTCTCGGCAGCGACGCCGGGTTCACCAGGGCTGAGCCGCCAGTGACGCGACGGCCGTGGACTCAGACCGACCGCGGGCGTGGACGCGATCGGTCTGCCGTGCCGGCCGAGGCTTTGGGGCCTAGGGTCACACGAGTGACACCGGAGGATCGTGCGCTGCGCCGGGTGGTCCTGCTGGTCGGCATCCTCAACCTCGCCTACTTCGGTGTGGAGTTCGTGGTGGCCCGCGTCATCGGGTCCGTGTCGCTGTTCGCGGACAGTGTCGACTTCCTGGAAGACGCGAGCGTGAACCTGCTGATCTTCTTCGCGGTCGCCTGGTCGGCGCGCGCTCGCGGGCGGGTGGGCGGCGTGCTGGCGCTCGTCATCCTGGTGCCGGCGGTGGCGACGCTGTGGACGGCCGTGGCCAAGATCCTCCATCCGGCGCCGCCGTCGTTCGGACCCCTGTCGTTCGCTGCGCTCGGTGCCCTGGTCGTGAACCTGGTGTGCGCCGCCCTGCTTGCCCGGCACCGGCGCCATCCCGGCTCATTGGCGCGAGCCGCGTGGCTCTCTGCGCGCAACGACTCGTTGGCAAACATCGGCATCCTGCTCGCGGCACTGGTCACGCTCGCCACCGGGTCGGGGTGGCCCGACATCGTCGTCGGTCTCGTGATCGGCTTCCTCAACGCGGACGCGGCCCGGGCCGTGTGGCGAGCGGCCCGCGCCGAACGACTCGACCTCGACCGCTCAGAGGCATGACGAAGCGAGCGCGTCCGTTCCACGCAGGGCCCAGTGAGGGCCGAGTGTTACTATCTGCGCATGGATGCAGGTAAGCAGGTATGCGGTCGCGAGCCCGACAGCCAGTACGTCGAGCTCGCGGTCGAGGTGTTCTCGATGCTCGCCGATGCGACTCGAGTCCGGATCATCCAGGCACTGCGCGACGGGGAGCTGCCGGTGAACCGTCTAGCGGAGCTCGTGGACAAGAGCCCGGCGGCCGTGTCGCAGCATCTCGCCAAGATGCGTCTCGCGCGGCTGGTGGCGACCCGGCAGGACGGCACTCGCGTGTTCTACCGGCTGGCGAACGAGCACGCCGCGCAGCTGGTGACGGACGCGGTCTTCCAGGCCGAGCACTCCCTCGACGCAACCCCGCGGCACCACCACCCGCGGTCGGACGTCGACTGATGCCGCACGACCACCCGCATCCCCACGACCACGACCACGACCACGCGCATTCGCATCCGTCTGGCGTCCACGGAGCGCTGTACGGGCTGTTCGTGCCGCACACCCACGACGCGGCGGACTCGATCGACGATGCGATGGAGGCGAGCGCCGAAGGCGTCCGCGCGCTGAAGGTCAGCCTCGTCGTGCTGCTGGTGACCACGGTGCTGCAAGCCGCGGTCGTGGTGATCAGCGGCTCGGTGGCGTTGCTGGCCGACACCGTTCACAACTTCTCGGACGCCCTCACCGCTGTGCCGCTCTGGATCGCGTTCATCATCGGTCGGCGGGCGGCATCGAAGCGGTACACCTACGGCTACGGGCGCGCCGAGGACCTTGCGGGCCTGTTCATCGTGGTCGTCGTCGCACTCTCAGCCGTCGTCGCGGCCTGGCAGTCGATCGAGCGCCTGCTGCACCCGCAGCCCGTGCATCAGCTGGGCTGGCTGATCGCCGCGGGTGTCATCGGCTTCGCCGGCAACGAGGCCGTCGCCGTCTACCGCATCCGCGTCGGACGACGGATCGGGTCCGCCGCGCTGGTGGCCGACGGCGTCCACGCCCGCACCGATGGATTCACCTCGCTCGCCGTCGTACTGGGGGCGATCGGCGTGCTGCTCGGGTTCCCGCTCGCGGATCCGATCGTCGGCCTCCTCATCTCTGCCGCGATCTTCGTGCTGCTGATCGGCACCGTCCGCAGCATCGGCCGCCGACTCATGGACGGCATCGAACCCGAGCTCTACGACCGCGCCGAACGAGCGATCGCCGACACCCCGGGCGTCGTCGCCATCGACCGACTCCGCCTGCGATGGGTCGGACACCGCCTCCAGGGCGCCGCTGAGATCGTGGTCGACCGCGACTCGCTCGTCGACGCGCTACGAGTCGCGCACGACGCCGAACACTCCGCCGCGCACGCGCTCCCCAATGTCGACGAACTCACGATCGCGGTGACCCATCAGCAGCTTGAGCGGTAGGCAGCGATCCTCGTTGCGCTGTCTCATCGGCGCACGAAACACGACCTAGTTCGGCGACCTTCGCCGCGAGCGCTACACAGACCCCGGCAGCCAGGCCTGAGCGGACCCAGGTGATCCGGGGCGCGGGTGCTGAGCTGATTGGCCGTCAACGCCATTGCACGCCCGGCCACGCATACGGGACTTGCGAGCCACGGTCAGCGCGACGCTGCTCTCGCGTATCGGGGGTTGCCGTCGTAGCTCGCGATCGTGATCCCGCGGGCTGTCTGCGGAGGGCTAGTCCACCCGAACGACGGGCCCTCCGCAGGTCTCTCGCCCGAGTCGGGCGCATCAGTCGACCTCACTTGCCGATCTGTGTCGGGGTTTGTCGCTCGGTGGTGGTGCCGCTGGTTGCCCGGCGGATGCGCTGCGCCCGAGGTGTGTCATCCATGCGGCCATCGCGGCGGAGTCGCCGCTGTCGTATGTGCCGATCGTTTGCCCCGATGCCGTCGTGACGACGAAGGTAACGCGGCGACCATCTGTGGAGACCACCCGGTCGATGAAGCCGTACGCGGACGCGAACCGCCCATTACGACATTCCCACCGGACGGGGTAGGCGTTCTGTGACGGCGACCAGTCGGCCACTACGACCAGGCGTGAAGCAGCCGCCAACGCCCCTCGCCAAGGTCGACGACATCGAACACGCGGGTCTCGCCGTTGTCGTCGGCCTTGGCGCAGAACCGCCATCCGGTCCACTCGGTCGGCGGATGTGTCAGGAGGGCGCCCCAGTCCGTTCCGGTATTCCCGAGTCGGGTCGGCTCGTCAACGACTCGCCAGCGCCGGTTGAGCCAGACAGCCCTCACGGGCAAGCTGTTGGCGAGCCACAGGGTGAGGTCGGTGTCCTCGGCGACAGCGGCCGGCCCCGGCATCGCGCTTCGCTGAGTATCGAACATGTGTTCGAGTGTGCCGAGACTCGTGCGGCGGCGTCAACGTCGCCCGGCGTGTCCGGCCCAACCGCGAGCCACTCCCTCGACTGCTCCTAGGGCTTCCAGACCATCAACACGACCACGGCGATCAAGCACAACGTCACGATCCCACGGCAGGAGCCTCGGGCCGCTATCTGGTGCTGGCCGATGGGCCCACGACGACGTTCCTCGCCGTGGCGGACACCCTGCGCGAACGTTTCGGGGACCTCGCCGTCCGGGCGCCGCGCGCGGAGGCCGGTGCGGGCGACCCGGTGCGGCTGCCGCCGCTCATCAGCCACAACGAGCGCGCGAAGCGCGAGCTGGGGCTCAGCTACCGTCCCGTCGAGCAGACGATCGTCGACACCGTCGAGAGCATGCGCCACCTGGGGATGCTGGACGGCTGAGCCGAGGCACCGCCGACCACCACGGGGGCGAGGACGGCTGCTCGCGATTCGGCGTCCACCTGGATGCGAGGATCTCCGGATGGGGGAGTTCACGGTGCTCATGCCGATCGGGCGGATCGAGGTCGGCGTGCCGGTCGATCGAGCCGCGTGGCCGCTGCACGTCACGATCCAGCCGAACGTGCACTCCGATGCCCCAGTCGAGGTGGTGGTCGCCGCGGTCGGTGCCGCCGCCGCGGAGATCAGGACGGTCGTCACGGTGGCGGGCGAGGAGGCCCGCTTCGGTGCAGACGGCTCGATCCTCGTCAACCTGGTGCCGGCGCCCGACGTGCGTGCCGCCCACGATGTGGTGAACGCGCGGCTGCGATCGGAGGCACACGCGGCGCCGATCACGCCCGCGTTCGACGGCGACGGCTACCGGGCCCACGTCACCGCGACGGCCCTGGGGCGGGTGCACGACGGCGACCGCCTGGTGCTGCGACGGATCGTGCTGGTCGAGGTCGGGCCGGGCGGCGACCGGCGCATCGCGATGCCGATTGCCGCGTTCGAGCTGCGCGACTGAGCCGGGTCGCCTGCCTGCTCCAGCCGTCGTCGCGCAGCAGGCGTAGCGTCGGCACGGTGACCATCTCGCTCGGCTACCAGATCCCCAACTTCAGCTACCCCGGCGGCGTGGAGACGCTGTTCGACACGGTCGTCGCCCAGGCGCGCGAGGCCGAGTCGAGCGGGTTCGACACCGTCCTGGTGATGGACCACTTCTATCAGCTGCCCGGCATCGGGAGTCCCGACCAGCCCATGCTGGAGGCGTACTCGACCCTGGCCGCGCTCGCCGCGTCGACGAGCACCGTGCAGCTCTCCACGCTCGTGACCGGCAACACCTATCGCAACCCGTCGCTGCTCGCGAAGACCGTCTCGACGCTCGACGTGATCAGCCACGGCCGTGCGATCCTCGGCCTCGGCGCCGGGTGGTTCGAGCTCGAGCACGAGCAGCTCGGGTTCGACTTCGACACCTTCACCGAGCGCTTCGAGAAGCTCGACGAGGCGCTGCAGATCATCCATCCGATGCTGCGCGACGAGCGTCCCGAGTTCGTCGGCCGGTGGTACCGCGTGCACGGCGCCATGAACGTGCCCCGTTTCCGCGAGAGCATCCCGATCATGCTCGGCGGGCAGGGGGAGCGGAAGACGTTCCGTCTCGCCGCGCGCTTCGCCGACCACATGAACGTCATCTCCGCACTGGCCGACCTGCCGCACAAGGTGGAGGTGCTGCGCCAGCGCTGCGAGGAGATCGACCGCGACCCCGCGACGCTGAAGACGAGCTACCTCACCAGCGTCGGGCTGGTCGAGAACCAGGCCGAGGCGGATGCCATGCTCGCGAAGGTGCCGGAGGACCGGCGTGCGCAGGCGATCATCGGCACCGCCGATCAGATCGCCGACCGCATCCGCACGGACGTGCTCGGCGCCGGCGTGGACGGCGTGATCGTCAACGCCCCGCTCAACGGCCACGTGCCGGGTGTCGTCGCGGCGCTCGGCGCCGCGCTGGCTCCGCTCGTGACCGCCTGATCCCCGCACGCTCGGCCGCCTCCGCGATCCGGATGCCGGGCGTGGCGATCAGCTCGCCGTCGCGCCGCACGGCGAGCACGTCCACGTCGAGCGCGGGCGTCACGAGGTCGCAGGTCTCCGCGCCCCCGGCGAGGATCGCGGTGGCGAGCACATCCGCGGTGACGATGTCGTCGGCGAGCACCGTCACCTGCGCGAGATCGGATCGCGGTCCCCAGACGTGCTCGCCGCGCTCCGACACCCCGGACGTCGCGATGCCGCGCCGGCGACGGGGCACGGTCAGCGAGGTGAGCAGCGTGCCGCTGCGGTCGGGGTCGGCGATGCCGGCGATCGCCGGCGGATCGTCGTCCGACCGGTGCACGAGGGCGTCGCCGCCGCAGTTCAGCGACCACGACCCGCGCATGGCCCGTTCGAGCACCGCCCCGCCGTCGCGGATGGCGATGGCCTTCACGATGCCGGACAGGTCGACGGTGCCGTCGGGCCGGTGGGGTGTGAACACCCCGCCGGTGCGGGACCGCCAGCTGAGCGACTCGGCGTACGCGTCGCGCACCTCGTCGCTGCTCTCGGCGAGACGGAGCCGCCCGTCGGCGATGCGCGAGAGCTCGCTGTCGGGCCGATAGCGGCTGAAGACGCGGTCGGCGTGCGCGAACACCGCCGCCACGCCGTCGAGCGCGTCGCGGTCGACCGCGACGCCGCTGCGGATGGACACCACCGTGCCCATCGTCGGGAACGTGCTCGTCGGCATCAGGACGCCTGATCGAGCGCGGACTGCACCGAGGCGAGGTAGCCGTCGCTGGTGTAGGTGGCTCCGGACACGAGATCGACCTGGGCGGACTGCGCCTGGAGCACCTCGGACTTCAGGATGGGCGCGGCCCGGTTGCTGATCTGCACGGACCGCTGCTCGCGGTCGGTGAGCTGCAGCGCGGTGACGTCGGTGATCCGACCCCCGGCGATCGTGACCGAGACCTGCACGTCGCCGAAGCGGGTGCCCTCCGTGCTGCCGGTGTAGGTGCCGTCCACGTACCCCGACGAGGTCGTGCCGGACGACGACGAGCCTGCCGTGCCGGACGACGACGAGCCTGCCGTGCCGGACGACGACGAGCCTGCCGTGCCGGACCCCGTCGACCCGGCGGAGCCGGTCGCCGACGTGGTGGTGTGCGCACCGGCGGCAGCGCCGGCCTGCCAGCCGATGGCGAGCACGGCGGTCGCGGCGACGAGCCCGCCCAGGGTGCCTCGAACGCTCATAGGTCGAACCTCTCTCGGTGGATGTGGGGGGTGCTGAGGCCGCGGCGCCGCGCCGCAGACTCCACGGCGTCGGCCCAGAGGTCCGGGCCGCAGATGTAGAGCTCCGAGCGGTCGAGGTGCGGGAAGACCGCATCGGTCGTCACGCCGCGGGCGGTATCCGCCGCGGCGAGCCAGCCGTGCTCGCCCTCGCCCCGCGCGCCGAGGGACGTCCAGGCATCCCAGCCGCGAGCGGTGCAGATGTCCTTGACCTCACGCCACAGGTAGAGCGAGTCGGGATCGGAGGCGCGCACCATCACGGTGACCATGCCGGGTGCCGCGTCGAGACGTTCGAGCAGGGCCCTCGCCGGCGTGGCGCCGATGCCGGCCGCGACGACCGCGACCCGGTCGCGCCCGCGGGCCGAGTCGGTGAAGATGCCGTAAGGCCCCTCGAACGACACCGGCGTGCCGGGGCGCAGCTCGCGAG
This sequence comes from Schumannella sp. GW821-FHT10F01, assembly GCF_058809295.1. Taxonomy (NCBI): domain Bacteria; kingdom Bacillati; phylum Actinomycetota; class Actinomycetes; order Micrococcales; family Microbacteriaceae; genus Schumannella; species Schumannella sp. GW821-FHT10F01. The sequence continues at coordinate 64,339 of NZ_JBXASM010000013.1, read as the reverse complement.
CGAGCCGCCGGGTGCCTTCGCCGAGCTCGCGGACCGTGATGCGCGCGCTCGTGTCGCCCGGGGCGGCGGACAGCGAGATCGGGTGAGCGTGCCACCACGTGCGCCCGGTCCAGAACCGCCAGGAGAAGAACTGGCCGCCCTCGGCCCGCAGTCGGGCGAGGTCGCGGCCTCGCAGGTGGATCGAGACGGCGTCCGGGGCGATCCGCTCGACGCCGGCCACCACGATCCGGTGGCGGAGCGACTGGATCACGGGCTCCGCGAAGCGGAACGCCGCGATCGACCCGAGCGCGAGCACGTACAGGGCGATCCAGTAGACGCGCTGCCAGGTGCCCTCAGCGAGCACGCTGCCGGTGCTGAGCTGATGCGGGAGCGCCGTGAGCACGGCGGCATAGGAGAGCAGGTGGATGACGTGCCAGATCTCGTAGCGGAACCTGCGCCGCACGGCGACGAGCGACGTGACGACCACGGCCGCGAACAGGCCGATCGACAGGTAGGCGAGCGGCATGTCCGGTGACGAGAACAGGTTCACGGTCTCCGCGACCACGGTCACGCGGTCGGTCCAGGCGTACCCGAGCGTGAGAAGGGCGCCGTGGGCGATCAGCAGCAGGAAGGCCGGCTTGCCGAGCTGCCGATGCACGCCCATGGCGCGGTCGTGGCCGATCGTGCGGTCGATCAGCGGGATGCGGGCCGCCAGCACCAGCATGATCAGCACGAGGTTCGTGCCGATGAGCCCGGCGACGATCCCCGCCGCGGTGAGCGCGTCGCCGGCGCCGGCGATCGCCACCCCGCCGGCGAGGTACAGCGCGACGGCCAGCGCCGAGCTGCCCCACGCCGTCGCCGTCAGCAGGTCGGCCCTGGCCATGCGCCGGCGGTGACGGCGGGCGCGCGCCGACGGGACCGTCGGGTACGGCTGCGTCGCCGTCGCGCCGTTCGACAGGGTGGTCATCTGCGGGTCCTTCCACTGGGTGGACCCTCAGTGTCGGGACGCCGGCTATGCCTCCGCTATGAGCGGAGGCTCCGCCGCACGAGAAGGCTCACATGAACCGCCTCCGCAGACGAGAAGGCTCACATCTTCGGGAGCCGCACCTCGGCGCGGAACCCCGGATGCCGGTTCTCGACGTGCGCGGTGCCACCCGCGGCGACGGCGACCGCGTGCACGAGCGAGAGCCCGAGACCGCTGCCCGGCTGGCGCCGGGACACGTCGGGTCTCGCGAAGCGCTCGAACGCCAGCGGCAGGAAGTCATCGGGCGCACCGGGGCCGTCGTCGTCGACGCGCACCAGCACGTGCGACCCGGCGTCGTCGACCGTCACGGTGATGGTGCCCGCCCCCTCCACCGCCCGGATGGCGTTGCCGAGCAGGTTGTCGGCGACGCGCGACAGGGCGAGTGGATCGACGCGGTAGCGCGCGACGGCGTCGTGGAGGCGGAGGTCGACGTCGATCTCCACCTCGACGGCCGCGACGAGACTGCGCGCACGGTCGACCGCGGCCAGGATGTCGTCGCCCACCTCCTGCGGGGTCGCCATCGCCTCGCCGGTGACGCCGTCGTCGATGCGGGAGAGCTCGAGCAGGTTCGTCGCCAGGGCGCCCAGCCGCTCGGCTGAGGCGCGGGCCGACTCGAGCCCCTGCTCGAGCGCCGCCGGGTCGTCGCGGTGCCGCTGGGTGAGCTCGAGCTCTGCGGCCAGACCGGCGAGCGGCGTGCGCAGCTCGTGCGCGGCATCCGAGACCATCTGCCGCTCCCGCGCCGCGCTCGTGCGGGCGCGCTGCACGGAGCCGTTCAGGGTCGCAGCGAGCCGCGCCAGCTCGTCGCCGTTGTCGTCGACGGGCAGCAGCTCGTCGTCGCCGAGGTGCTCGGCGTGCCGGCGCAGCTCGTCGACGGGGCGCAGCGCGCCGCGGGCGAGCAGGAACGAGGCCACCACCATGAGCAGCAGCAGCCCGGCCCCCATGAGCGCGAACACGGTGTCGATGCCCGACACCGCCGACCGGTTGGTGGACACGTCGCGCGCGGCCCACATCGACCAGGTGCCTGTGCTCGTCGGCACGAGCCGCGACACGATCACGTAGGAGCGGCCCTCGTCGTCGTCGAGCGTGAAGCTCGATCCGTCCGCCGTCTCGGGCAGCGCCAGGCGCACGTCGTGCGGCGCCGTATCCCGCACGGTGGTCCCGTCCGGGTCGCGGATGACGATGAGCAGCCCGTTCGCGACCTCGTCCGGTCCTTCGCCGGGGTTGCGCTGCAGGTCGACGGCGAACGACGCGAGGTCGGTCTCCGCCAGCGACACGGCGCTGCTCGCGAGCAGCTGGGCGATCTCCACCCGCGCGACGACCAGCGCGATGCCGAGCACGATCGCCGCGACCGCGGAGGTGCCGAGCACCAGCCGGGTGCGGATCCGCAGGCGCCTCACGCGCCCGCCTCGACGAACCGGTAGCCCTGGCCGCGCACCGTCTCGATGACCGCGGTCGACCCGGCCGCGTCGAGCTTCCTCCTGACGTACCTGACGTACTGGTCGACGATGTTCTGGTCGATGTGGAGCGTGCCCCACACCTCGTCGAGCAGCTCGATGCGGCTCACGACGTCAGGGCTCCGGCCGAGGAGCGCCCGCAGCAGCCCCTGCTCCCGGATGGTGAGCATCACCGGCGACCCGTCCACCTCCACCCGGTTGGCCGCGAGGTCGACGCCGAGGTTGCCGAGCGCGAGCCGCGTCTTCGGCTGCGACGACTGCCGCCGCAGCAGCGCGCGGATGCGTGCGGAGAACTCCGGCAGGGCGAACGGCTTGGTGAGGTAGTCGTCGGCGCCGGCATCGAGGCCGCGGACGCGGTCGTCGACGGAGTCGCGCGCGGTGAGCAGCAGGATCGGGATGGTCAGCTCGCGGGCCCGCAGCTGCCGGCAGAGCTCGAAGCCGGTCATCTGCGGCAGCATCACGTCGATGGCCGCGGCGTCGAAGTGCGAGGTCGTGGCCGCGACGAGTGCCTGGATCCCGTCCGTGCAGACGACGGTCTCGTAGCCGTCGTCGGCGAGTGCGCGGCTCACGACCTCGGCCATGGTCGGGTCGTCGTCGACCACGAGGATGCGCTCCACCTAGACGACCCCGGTCGAGCCGAGCAGGGAGCCGATGAGGAACGTCGCGGCCAGCGCGGCCGCCCCGCCGACCACCACGCGCAGGGTCGCGCGCAGCGGCGGGCTGCCGCCGAGCCGCGCCCCGAGGGCGCCCGTGACCGCGAGGGCCACGAGCACCACGACGAAGACGGCCGGCACCCGGATCGCCTCCGGAAGGAAGACGGCCGCGAGCGGCAGGATCCCGCCGACCGTGAACGCGAGGGCGGACGCGCCGGCCGCATGCCACGGCGACACGAGGTCCTCCGCATCGATGCCGAGCTCCACCTCCAGGTGCGCGCTGAGCACGTCGTGGTCGGTCAGCTCGGCCGCCACCCGTCGGGCCGTCTCGTCGGTGAGGCCTTTTCGCCGATAGAGCTCGACGAGCTCCTCGAACTCCTCCTCGGGCTGCTCGCGCAGCTCGCGCTCCTCCTTCGCGATCAGCGCGCGCTCGCTGTCACGCTGGCTGGACACGGACACGTACTCGCCGAGCGCCATCGAGATGGCGCCGCCGACGAGCGCCGCGAGCCCGGCCGTGATGATCGGGGCGATGGCCGCGGTGGCACCCGCCACGCCGACGACGATCGCGGCGACGGAGACGATGCCGTCGTCAGCGCCGAGCACGCCCGCCCGCAACCAGTTCAGGCGGCCGTTCACGCCGCCGCCGTGCGGCTCGTCGGGGTGGGTGACACCCGCGGTGTCGGACATCCGGCCTCCTCGTCTCCACGGTAGAGGTGACCGGCTCCCTGCGGGCGAGGGGTGTGGCGATCCGGTCGGCGGATGTGAGAAGTCTCATCGGCCCGCCGGGAGGCCTCGCCGGCTGGGATCCGGGGCCGTGCCCCCAGTGCTGGGCGTTCCGGCCCACTCGACGACCACGCATACTGTCGGGATGCACGGAGGGAGCGGTCACATCAGCATGCCTCGCCTGCCCCGGCTGTCGGTGCGCGTGCGCATCCTGCTCGCCGTGCTGCTCGTCGCCGCGGCCGGCCTCGGCGCGGCGGGCGCCATCGCCTACGTCGTCCAGCGCGACCGGACCGTCGAGGGCATCGAGCAGGCGCAGGTCGCGGATGTCGCCGTCGTGGCCGAGATCGCGGCCGGCAAGCGCGGGGGAGCACCGGCCACCGTGCCGGCGCTGCTGACCACCGCGCTGCAGCAGCTCCAGACCGGCCCGAACACGGCCGTCTTCGCCGCCACCGCCGACGCCGGCGTGCTCATCCCCGGCACACCGCTGCCGTTCCGGCTCGACACCGATCCGGCTTTCGTGGCCCGCGTGCAGGCGGAGACCCGCAGCGATGTCGTCGTGCGGGGCTCGGCCACGGTGGGCGGCCGCCACATCCTCTACCGCATCGTGCCCGTCGCAGTGCCGGGCGACCCCACGACGGGCATCTACGTCACCGGCACCGACATCGACGCCGAGCTCGCGCAGCTCGGCGACGCGGCGATGAGCTACGTCGTCGTGGCGCTCATCGCGCTCGCCGCCATCGGCGTGATCGGCTGGTTCGTCGCCGGGCGGCTGCTCGGCCCGATCCGCCGCCTCCGCGAGATCGCCGAGACGGCATCCGATCGCGACCTCGGCGACCGGGTGGAGGTGCGCGGCCGCGACGATGTGAGCGAGCTCGGCCGCACCGTGAACCGCATGCTCGACCGGCTGCAGAACGCGTTCGCCGCGCAGCGGCAGCTCGCGGACGACGTGGGCCACGAGCTGCGCACCCCGGTCACCATCGTTCGCGGCCACCTCGAGCTCATGGACCCGGACGACGGCAGGGAGGTTCGCGAGGTGCGCACCCTCGCCGTCGACGAGCTCGATCGGATGACCCTGCTCATCGAGGACCTCACCATGCTGGCCAGGTCCGACGTGCCGGGATTCCTCCAGCGCCGCGAGATCCGGGTGTCGGAGCTGACGCGCTCGGTGCTGATGAAGGCGCAGGCGCTCTCGCCGCGGCACGTCTGGACCGGCAGCCCACCGGACCTCGGGCTCGTGACCGGGGACCCGCGCCGGCTGGAGCAGGCCTGGCTGCAGCTGGCCCAGAACGCCGTCAAGTACTCGCCGGCCGGCTCGACGATCACGATCGGCAGCACGGGCGACGCCGCCAGCGTGCAGCTGTGGGTCGACGACGAGGGCACCGGGGTGCCCGGCGATCTGCACGGGCGGGTGTTCAACCGCTTCGAGCGAGCCGGCCGCGGTGCGGAGGTCGCCGGGTCGGGACTGGGGCTCGCGATCGTCGCCGCGATCTCCGAGTCGCATGACGGGTCGGCCAGGCTGCGGGCCCGGCCCGGCGGGGGGACCCGCGCCATCATCGAGATCCCGAGAATCGAGCCGAGGGCGGTGACGGCGCGTGCCTCGCATCCTCATCGCCGATGACGAAGACCGCATCGCGGCATTCGTGGCGAAGGGTCTGACCGCGGCCGGCTACCGGGTCGACACGGTGGGCGACGGGCAGTCCGCCGTCGATGCCGTCGCGGCGGGCGGCTTCGAGCTGCTGATCCTCGACATCGGCCTGCCGGTGCTCGACGGCTTCGAGGTGCTGCGGGCCGTGCGGGGCACGGGCAGCGACATCCCGATCGTGATGCTGACCGCGCGCGACTCCGTCACGGACACCGTCGCGGGATTCGAGGGCGGTGCCGACGACTACCTCACCAAGCCCTTCCGCTTCGACGAGCTGCTGGTGCGCGTGCGCGCGCGACTCCGGAAGCCCGCGGGCACGGTCGACGTGGAGCGGATGACGATGGCCGCCGCCGGCATCGAGCTCGACCTGCGCAGCCGGCGTGCCCGGATCGACGGCGCCGTCGTCGACCTGTCCGGTCGCGAGTTCGCGCTGCTCGAGCAGTTCCTGCTGCACCCCGACCGCGTGCTCAGCCGCGAGCAGCTGCTCAGCCGGGTGTGGGGCATGGACTTCGACCCCGGGTCGAACATCGTCGACGCCTACGTCAGGGCCCTGCGCAAGAAGGTGGGCGCCGAGCGGATCGTGACGGTCCGCGGGGCGGGCTACCGGCTCACGGACTAGCGGTCAGTCGTCGTCGCCCTGGTCGTCTGAGCCGCCGGACTTCCCGGACTTCCCGTTCGACGTGCCGGAGCCGCCCTTGCCGGAGTTGCCGTTCGAGGAGCTCGCACTGCCGCTCGACGAGCTCGACGTGCCGGAGCCGCCCTTGCCGGAGCTGCCGCTGGAGCCCTTGCCGGAGTTGCCGTTGCCGGCGCCCGTGTGATTGCCGTTGTTGCCGGTCTGGCCCCCGCCCACTCCCTGGCCGACGCCGTTGTTGCCGGTCTGGCCCCCGCCGGCGCCCTGGCCGACGCCGTTGTTGCCGGTCTGGCCGGTGCCCGTGGCGGGAGTCGGCGACGCGGTGGGTGTCGGCGACCCGGTCGGCGTGACCGGAGCCGTGGGCGTGGCGGACGGGGCGGGCGTCGAGGTCGGGTCGTCCGCGGCGGTCGGCGACGGGGTCGGCGACGTGGTCTGCCCGCTGGTGTCGTCGGCCGCGACCGGTGCCGGGACGGCGACGGGACGCGCGGACCCGGCCGAGAACCGGATGCCCGAGCCGGGGGTCGAGGACGGACTCGTCCCGACCCCCGGCAGCTGGGTAGCGCGGCCCGAGCTGTCCCCCAGCTCGAGCGCACCGGCCACGAGGGCCCCAGAGGTAACCAGAGCGGCGGTGACGACGATTCCAGCACCGAGCAACCCGAATGCTCGTCCGGTCCTCGTCACTGCCGTCCCCCTGATCTCGATCGCCTCAGGCGTCGTACGACCAGCATGGAGTGCCGCTCGGCTTCCGGGAAGTGCTGCACGGTGAAGAAGCCTTCATGTGCGGGGCACGGGCGTCCCCAGATCGGGGGACGCGCCGTCCGGCGACCTAGCCGCCGAGCTCGAGCAGGCCGGCGGCGGCGACCGCGGCGGCCGCGGCGCCGACCAGCGCCGTGATGACGATGAGCAGCGCGGTGCCGCCGGTCCGCATCCGCTCGTGCCGGGGTCCGGCGGGCTGTCGGCGGGGGAGTGCCGCGCGCTGCGCCGCGCCGAGCGTGGCGTGCACCCCGACCACGTGTCCCGAGCGGTCGATCGCCACGTACTGACCGCGGCGGCGCTCGACCTGCACGATCGCGTCGTCGGGTGTGCGCGCGGTCCAGGTGGCCCCCGGTTGCTCGACCCAGACGGCCGCAGGCGCGCCCTGCGTCGAACGGCGTCCCGGCGTCGTACGGCCTCCCGGCGTCGGACGGCTTCCCGGCGAGGTCATCGCGCGCGCACGCCCCCATCCGGGCGTGATGTCGAACATGAACGGATCTTCATCGCGCACCTCACGAGAACGCCGATCGGCGGGATCCTCGCACCGGCAGAGACTGCCCCTCCCGCAGCGTGGAGACCCACATCGCGCCGTTCGGCATCCACCGCACCGTGCCGCGATGCTCGAGCCGGAACGCGTTCATGAGCTCGCGATCGAGGCGCTCCCGGGGCCCGAACTCCTCGACGACGTCGGCCAGGAGCTCCTCCCGGCTGCGACGCCCCATCGCGTGGATGCGGTCGACCATCCATGCGGCGATCTCGTCGGGTTCGGGTTGCACGTTCCGATCCTTCGATGCGACGACGGCGTCGCTCAACCTGCATGACGAAGCCTTCATGTGCGCCGGCTCGCGAAGTTCCCGACTCGCTGACAGTGGTCCGCCGTGGTGATCGGCAGTCCGCGGAGTCTCTAGCCTTCAGGATCGGGGCCGGTCACGATGCCGGCCACGAGCGAGAGGCACCATCGACATGGACACCGCAGGAGCAGGCATCGACCTGCCGATCGAGTCGCTTCCGACCGAGCCGATCAACATGCAGGATCTGCTGAAGGCCGGTCTGGACCCGGAAGGCTGACGAACCGCCACGTGACGGTGAACGACCCCTGGATCGGCCGGATCCTCGACGGCCGGTACCGTGTCGACGCACCCGTGGGCCGCGGCGGCATGTCAGTGGTCTACCGCGGCTTCGATCTGCAGCTGCGGCGCGTGATCGCGATCAAGCTGTTCGAGAACGACGGCGGTGACGGCCGGCGGTGGGAGTCGGAGGTCCGGCTGCTCGCCCGCCTGGGTCACGCGCACCTCGTGACGCTGCACGACGCGCACCTCGAGCCGCCGGCAGCGGACGGTCCGAGCTACCTCGTGATGGAGTTCGTTCCGGGCGGCGACCTGCGCGAGCGGCTGCTCGCCGACGGGCCGTCGCCGACGCTGGCGCGGGCGGTGGTCGTCCAGATCGGGGAGGCGCTCGCCTCGGTGCACACGGCGGGTGTGGTGCATCGCGACCTCAAGCCGGGCAACATCCTCGTCGCGTCGTCGGATGCCGCGTCGCCCATCCGCATCAAGCTGGCGGACTTCGGGATCGCCCACCTGCTCGGATCGGACCGCATCACGCGCACCGGCACGATGGTCGGCACCGCCGGGTACACCAGCCCCGAGCAGGTGGACGGGCGTCCCGCGACACCGGCGTCCGACGTCTACTCGCTCGGCCTCGTCGCGCTCGAGTGCCTCGTCGGGCGCCCGGCGTTCTCCGGCACGCCTTCCGAGAGCCTCGTCGCGCGACTCACCCGGGATCCCGTCATCCCCGCCGGGCTCGATGCCGACTGGGCGGCCCTGCTCGCCTCGATGGTGGCCCGGGAACCGTCGCTGCGGCCGACGGCGAGTGACCTCGCTCGTCGCGCCGACGAGCTGGGGGTGCCCGTCATCGACACGGACGCGCCGACGCAGGCCATGGCTCCGCCGTCCACGACCCGGCAGCTCCTGCCGCCGACGCTGGTGATGCCGGCACCGCCGACCGGCCACGCGAGGAGCCGGCGCCGTCCGGCCGGCGCGGCCGCGCGATCGTGGCCGTTCATCGCGGCCGCGGCCGCACTGCTGCTCGCACTCGCCGCCGGGGCGGTCGCGCTCGCGCAGGGCACTGCGGCCGATCGGGCTCCCGCCGAGGGCCCGACCTCGGCGACGCCGACCGCGACTCCGTCGACGGCCTCGGCGTCGCCCACCCCGGCCCCTGCTCCGACGTCGGCCCCGCCGTCGCCGCCCCAGCCGCCCGGGCACGGCAACGGCAAGGGAAACGGGAAGAACCCGAAGAAGGGCTGACGCCGCCGACCGCGGGCTCCGCTCAGCGGACCTCGGGGTCGACGTCGGTCGTCGTCGACCGCACGCTGCTGCCGGTCGCAGGATCGACGCTCGTGCGCTGCACGGTCGTGGCGCCGCGACGGCGGAACGACAGCACGAGACCGACGATGAACAGCACGACGCCGGCCACCATGAGGATCGTGCCGATGGTGGGGATGGCCAGGCCGGGCACTGCGAAGGACACGCCGAAGTCCAGGATGGCTCCGATCACGAACAGGATGACTCCGCCGACGATCATGGTTGCTGCTCCTCACGGCGGGTACCTCCCGCGACGCCCCGAGCGTAGGAGCCCGTCCCCGATCCGCTCCGCCGTCCCAGCGAGTCAGGAGCATGCGACGTCGGGAGCATCCCAGCGCCGACGCGGCGTACGGTGAGCGCATGCAGCCGCCGGCGATGCGCCTCCGGGCCGCCGTCGCCGCGTGCGTCGCGACGGTCCTCGTCGTCCTGACCGGATGCGCCGCGGCGCCCGCCGCCGCCGGCGACGCGGCGTGCCCGCCGACGCTCGGGCCGGGCATCGAGTCGTCGCAGCGGATCGCCGGGATCGAGCGGGTCGACGTCGCCGTCGTGGCGGCGTCGGAGATGGGGCAGCCGAACACCGCGCAGGTGCTCGGTGCCGCGTGCGTGCTCCGCATCCGGCAGGCCTATCGCGTCGACGCCCCGCTCGAGTACCTCGTGCTCGCCACGGGCGGCCGAGCCACCGCTGACGCCGTCGGCATCGCGCTCGCGAAGGACGGCTGGTCGCCGACGCAGAGCAGGCTCTCCCGCGGATTCGGGATGTCGGGGCCGCTCGGCGCGATCGCGGCCGTGCAGCGGTTCGGGCCGGGCGAGATCACGGAGGTGCTGCCGCCGCGGGCCGTCCTCCCCGACGACTCGGCCTACGCCCGGAACCCGGTCGTGCGGATCACGCTGTCGATGCGCGTCGCACGGTTCGGGTCGGACGGATCCGGGTGAGCGGCGGCGGATCGTCCGCGGATCCGGGGGTCAGCCCGCCTCCCGCGCGCCCGGGGAGGGCGTAGACAGGAGTCATGATCTCCGGTCACCTGCTCATCCTCGTCGGCGTCGTCGTGATCGCGGCCCTCGCCATCGCCGCCGTCGCCATCGTCGTCTCCGTGCGTCGGGACCGGGGCTGACGCGGCCGATCAGCGCGGCGCGGCGCCGCTGACCACGACGTCCGCGCGCGACCGCGGGTCGTCGTCGGCGAAGAAGCGGCGCTCCTCGTCCATCCACCGCAGCCACAGTTCGCGGTGCGACTCGCCGTCGCGGTCGATCCCGCGGGCGAGGCGCACGTCGTCCGGGGCCTCGACCCAGACGCGGCAGGCGAGCCGGTCGGCGATCGCACGACGACTGCAGGTCACGCCCTCCAGCACGACCACCGGAGCCCACCGCACCGTCCGCCAGCCGCCGAGTGCCGTGCCGAACTCGTCGCCCGCCCAGTCGCGCTGCTGGTAGACGGCGTCGTCGCCCGCGAGCAGCGGTGCGAGCACCTGCCGCTCGAACCGCGGCCACCAGCCGGCGAAGTCGGACCACGACACGAAGTCGTCGATCTCGATGAGCGGTGCGTCGAGGCGGGCGACCAGCGCCCGTGCGAGCGTGCTCTTGCCCGCACCGGACGGCCCGTCCACGGCGACGAGGCGGATGCCGGGGCGATCGGCCGCGGCGACCAGCGCTGCGACGGCGTCGATCGCGGTGCGCTCGTGCTGCATGATCCGTCCTCGATCGGCCGCGGATCCGCTCGGATCCCGCCCGGCTCCCCGACGCTACTCGAGCTCGCTCCGGGGCGCGGGCTCGATGTCGTCGCCGGCCTCGATGTCGTGCGCGTCCGAGCGTCCGATCCCCATGGCCTCCGACCGGTCGCGGTAGTCCGCCGTCCGGTCGTCGCCGGCGCCCTCCGGATGATCGGCGCGCACCTGCGCTCGCAGGCCCTCGCGCTTCTCGTCGTCCGTGGCCTCGCTGCTGCCCGCCATCATGGGGCGGCTTCCGTCGTTCTCGGGCATGACGCCCTCGCTCCCGGCGCCGTCGGGTGGCGCCTTCGGGCGACCCTACGCCGGGGATGCCGACTCGCGGCGCGCGGGAACACCCTCTGACCGCAGTGCCAGGTTCGCGGCGAGGTGTGTGCTCGCTGGCATTGCGACGACGGCCCTCGCGGGAGACGTACGTTCGCCGCATGACCGACCCCGAGCGCGCATCCGACGATCCGTCCGCCGAGCCGGACGGCGACGACCTGCACGAGCTGGTGAAGGAGGTCGCCGGGTCCCACGGCGATCTGGGCGCGGGCGCGATGGCCGATCAGCTCCGCGACCGCGTCGACGAGACCGAGGTGGAGCCGGAGGACGGCGGAGACCGGCAGAACTGAACCTCCGCTCCGGGGCTCTGCCCTGAGGCGAATCGCGGCCATCCACCGCCGGCCCGCCCGTAGCGTGGCGGCGTGGTGGAGATCCTGTTCGTGCACGGCGCCCTGGTTCGCGACGGCGACTGGTGGTGGCGCCCCGCCGCGGAGCTGATCGCGGCGCGCACCGGCGTCGCCAGCCGGGCGGTCGCGCTCCCGTCGTGCGGCGAGGGCGGCGCGGTCGCCGCGGAGCACGGGCTCGTGCACGACGCGGACGCCCTCCGCCGTGCGCTCGACGAGACGGCCGACGGCGCGATCGTGGTCGCCCACTCGTACGGCGGCACCGTGGCGGCGGAGGCGGCGGATCATCCGGCCGTGCGGCACCTCGTCGCGATCTCGTCCTACCTCCCCGACGCCGGGCAGGCGCAGGCGGACATCATGGCCGCCGAGGCCGATCCGGTGCGCGTCGCGGTCGCGGACGGCGCCGTCCGCGTCGACGGCTACGACGCGGACTCGTTCGGCGGCCGGTTCGCGCAGGACGTCGCCGATCCGGACCTCCGGACCGGGGCGTGGGCGCGGGTGACGGCGCAGGGCGTGGCGGCGTTCGGCACCCCGACCACCCGCGCCGCGTGGCGCGGGGTCGAGTCCACCTACCTCGTCTGCCTCGACGACCGCAGCACCTCGCTCGCGCTCCAGCGGCAGCACGCCGCACGCGCCACCTCGTCCGTCGACCTGCCGACGGGACACCACCCGTTCCTGTCGCGCCCCGACCTCGTCGCCGACGCGCTGGAGGCCGTGCTCCGCCGCGGCTGAGCGCCTCGCCTCACGCGGCCTCGAGCACGAAGAACAGGAAGCTGAGGAACGACGTCCGCTCGCCGATCCGCTCCGGCAGCAGCTCGCGCGGGGTGTCCGGGTCGAACGGCGGCTCGTCGACGGTCACGACGCGGAAGCCGGCGGCCGTGAACGCCGCCGTGATGGCGTGCAGCGGCCGGTGCCAGTAGGTGAGCACCGCCGGCTGCCCGCCGAACTCGTACGACTCCGAGAACTCGGTGATCGCGAAGTAGTCGGCCTCCGGGTGCAGCAGGCGGTACACGAACGGGTGGTTGACCGACAGGATGAGCCGGCCGCCGGGCCGCAGCACCCGGTGCAGCTCGCCGAGCGCCCCGGACCAGTCCTCGAGGTAGTGCAGCACCAGCGACGCGACCACGTCGTCGAACGCGTCGTCGTCGTAGGGCAGCGGCTCGCCGAGGACGGCGACCCGGAGGTCCGCGTCCGCGCCGAGCCGGTGGCGCGCCAGTGCGACCATCGCCGGGCTGCCGTCGAAGCCGGCGACGAGCGCACCGCGCTCCCGCAGGGCCGCCGCGAGCGGACCGGATCCGCAGCCCGCGTCGAGCACGCGCCGCCCGCGCACGTCGCGGGCGAGCGCGATCATGGCCGGCCGCTCGTAGTGCCCGTTGATGAGGTTGGTCTCGTTCTCGCCCGAGTAGCCCTCGGCGAAGTCGTCGTACGAGTCGGCCCGCATGCGGCCCGAGGCTAGCCCGCCATCGCATCCGGATGCGGATCTTGAAGAAATCCGCGCCGCGGTGTCGGATCGGAGGTGCGGCGTTCGTGGTGTTCTCGAGAGCCGCCAGACGAGCGTCTCCGCCCGACGGAAGGAACCGCCATGCACTACCTCATCTCCGTGATCGACGACGGCACCACGGTCGACCCGCCCGAGGTGGCGGAGGCCATCGACGCCGTCAACGACCGCTTCCGCGCCGGGGGCCACTGGGTGTTCGCGAACGGGCTCGGCGAGCCGTCGACCGCGACGACGATCGACGACCGCGGTGCGCGGACGATCATCACGGACGGCCCGTTCGCGGAGACCAAGGAGTACATCGCCGGCCTCTGGATCCTGCAGGCCGACGACCTCGACCAGGCGCTCGAGCTGGCCACGGCCGCCTCGAAGGCGTGCAACCGGCGCATCGAGGTGCGGCCGTTCCACTCGTGAGCGACGCCGCCTCGGAGGCGATCACCCGGGCGCATCGCGAGGAGTGGGCGCGGGTGGTCGGCGCGCTCGTCCGCCGGTTCCACGACGTGGATCTGGCGGAGGAGTCGGCGGCCGAGGCGTTCGCGACCGCCGTCGTCCGCTGGCCGGCCGACGGCGTCCCGCCCAACCCGGGCGGGTGGCTGACCACGACCGCGACGCGGACGGCGATCGACCGCCTGCGCCGGGAGGGCCGGCGCGACGAGAAGCAGCGGGAGGCGATGATGCTCGACCCCGGCGACGAGCCGGCCGAGCCGGTCGGGGTGATCGACGACGACCGGCTGCGGCTCCTGTTCATCTGCTGCCATCCGGCGCTCGCCATGGAGGCGCGGCTGCCGCTGACCCTGCGGCTGATCGGCGGCCTCACCGTGCCCGAGATCGCGAGCGCGCTGCTGTCGAGCGAGGCGGCGGTCGGGCAGCGGATCACCCGGGCGAAGGCGAAGATCTCGGCGGCGGGCATCCCGTTCCGTGTGCCGCGCGCCGAGGACCTGGCCGAGCGGGTGTCCGGGGTGCTCGCCGTGCTGTACCTCGTCTTCAACGAGGGCTACCTGGCCAGCGGCGCGGGTTCCGACCCGCTGCGTCCGGACCTCACCGACGAGGCCATCCGGCTCACCCGGCTGCTGCGGTCGCTGCTGCCCGCCGACGGCGAGGTCGCCGGGCTGCTCGCGCTGCTGCTGCTCACGGATGCGCGGCGCAGCGCCCGCGTGGACGGGGGCGGCGAGCTCGTGCCGCTCGACGAGCAGGACCGCGGCGGATGGGACGCGCCGCGCATCGCGGAGGGCCACGCGCTCGTGCGCGAGCGGCTCGCCTCGGGGGAGCGGCCCGGCCGCTACCAGCTGCTCGCGGCGATCAACGCGGTGCACACCGACGCGCGAGCGGCCGCCGCCACCGACTGGGCGCAGATCGCCGCGCTCTACGACCAGCTCGCCGCGATCGACCCGTCGCCGGTGGTCGCGCTGAACCGGGCCGTGGCGATCGCCGAGCTCGATGGACCCGAGGTCGCGCTCGCCCTGCTCGCGCCGCTCGGCGAGCCGCTCGACGCCTACGCCCCGTTCCATGCGACCCGCGGCGAGCTGCTGCGGCGGAGCGGACGGACCGCGGAGGCCGTCCCGGCGTTCGACCGCGCCATCGTGCTCGCCGGGAATCCGGCGGAGGCCGCGGCGATCGCACGGCGGCGGGACGGCACCATCCGCTAGAAACGTTTCATGGCCCTTCTCCAGTGCTCGTTCTTCTCCGATGTGCTCGGCATCTCCACCCACGCGAACGTGATCCTCCCGCAGGCCACGGAGCGCCAGATCGGGATGGGCGGCGAGCGCGGCAGTGATCCGCTGCCGGTGCTCTACCTGCTGCACGGGCTCTCGGACGACGAGTCGATCTGGCTGCGCCGCACCTCCGTCGAGCGGTACGCCGCCGACCACGAGATCGCGATCGTGATGCCCACCACCGGCCGCGGCTTCTACACCGATCAGGCGGTCGGCTACGACTACTGGACCTTCCTCAGCGAGGAGCTGCCGCAGATCATGCACGGCTTCTTCCCGCTCTCCACCGCCCGCGAGGACACCTTCGCGGCCGGCCTGTCGATGGGCGGCTACGGCGCGCTGAAGCTCGGCCTGCGCACCCCGGAGCGGTTCGCCGCGGTGGCGACGCTCTCCGGCGCGGTCGACGCCGGCGCCCACGACGGCTTCCCGGAGTGGGCGGCCACGTTCGGCTCTCCCGAGCGCTCGCGGGCGAACGGCGACGACCTCATGGCGCTCGCGGAGTCGCTCGACCCGGCGACGTCGCCGGCGCTCTACTCGTGGTGCGGCACCGAGGACTTCCTCTACGACCAGAACGTCGCGTTCCGCGACCTCGCGGAGCGACGCGGCCTGCCGCTGACCTACGCCGAGGGTCCCGGCGACCACTCCTGGGGCTACTGGGACGAGCAGATCCGCCTCGTGCTCGACTGGCTGCCGCTGCGCAACCGGGGCTGATCCGGGCGCTCGGCGCGGCGGGCGTCGGCACGCACCGCCGTGGTGTGCCCCGAATGAGGGGCGGTGCACGGCTCGCGAGCAGGACTAGCGTCCAGATATCGGCCGCACCCGAGCGGTCGAGCGCGTCGTCCGACGGCTGCTGGAGCCGGCGGAACGTCGCACCGGCAGTGCGAGGCGCCGACCCGATGGCGCCGACCGCCGCTGCGACGGGCCGTGCCGACCGAACGGGCACGGTCCGTCGTCCTGTCGGAGCGAACGCGACGCTCGAAGCCGTCGCGTGCGCGGGCGGTCGTCAGCCCCGCTGCGTCACCTTGTACGGCACGCCCTCCGCGTCGTAGGTGACCCACTCGCCGACCGCCTCGCCGTTCGCGAACGAGCCCGACCGCTTCAGCGCGCAACCGAGTACTCGGCGACCAGCACCCCGGTCGTGCTCGTCGCCGAGCGCACGAGGCGGAGGTCCGTGCGGTCGCCGTCGCCGAACAGCCGGCGGCCGGATCCGATGACGATCGGATGGATCAGCAGCGTGTAGCCGTCGACGAGTCCGGCCGCATGGAGCGCGCGCACCAGATCGCCGCTGCCGATGATCGACAGCGTGCCGTCGAGCTCGTCCTTCAGCCGCGCGACCGTGTCGACCGCCTCGCCGGCGAGCAGCGTCGACGCGGGGAATCGGAGCTCCGCATCCGGGCTCCTGGACGCCACGTACTTCGTGGCCGCCAGCAGGTGCGCGGTGACCGGGTCGTCATCCGACCGGGCCGTCCAGGCTGTGAGCACGTCGTCGTAGGTGCGGCGGCCGAACAGCATCGCGCCGCTGCCGGCCATGCCCTCGCCCATGAACCGGCCGATCACCTCGTCGGTGTAGCCCGCGCCCCAGCCGCCGTGGGCGAAGCCGCCGCGGGTGTCTTCATCCGCTCGTCCGAGGCCCTGCATGACGCCGTCGAGCGTGATGCTCTCCGTGGCGACGATCCTGGCCATGGTGTCCTCCTCCGGTTCGTTCCCGCGGCGTCCGGTCAGACCCGCGCCTGCAGTCCCGCGACCCGGAGCAGGTCGAGGCGGTCGGCGTCCTCGGTGCCCGGCCTGGCCGTCAGCACGACGATGCGGAGGTCGCCGTCGGGCGCCGTCAGCACGTCGCAGTCGATCGCGATCGGGCCGACCGGCGTCGCCGTGGCGACCTTCGAGCTGGAGCGGTGCTGGGCGACGCGCGCCTCGCCCCAGAGCGACTCGAACTCCGTCGATCGCGCACGGAGATCCGTGATGAGGGACGCCAGCCCCGCGTCATGCGGATAGCGTCCGGCTGCACCGCGGAGGTCGGCGGCGAGATCGGACGAGAAGTCGGCGCGGTGCTCGTCGTCGAACCAGATCGGGCTCGCCATGCCGGTGAAGTGGCGCCAGGCGATGTTGCGGTCGCGGCCGCGGAGGGCCGAGGGGTCGCCGTTGATCGCGGCCCAGAGCGGATTCCAGTGCAGCGCGTCCCACGACGCCGTGAACACCCCGAGCGGCACGTCATCGAGCCGGTCGAGCAGCCGCTGCACGCCCGGGGTCATGTGCCGGGGGAGCGTCGTCGCACCCGGGACCGCGGCGCCGGCCGTGCGGTACAGGTGGTCGCGCTCGTCGGCGTCGAGCCGCAGCGCCCGGGCCAGCGCCCCGAGGGTCTGCGGCGACGGGTTGCGCGCGCGACCCTGCTCGAGCCGCACGAGGTACTCGACGCTGAGCCCGGCGAGCGCCGCGAGCTCCTCGCGTCGGAGTCCGGGCGTGCGGCGGCCGGGGCCCGCGGGCAGCCCCGCCTGCTCCGGTCGCACTCGGTCGCGCCAGGCGCGCAGCACGCTCGAGAACTCGTCCACGGCATCCATGGTGCTCCTCCATGCGCGTCGCTGGGTGGTACCGACAGGGAGGACCCATGCACGGCGCCGCGGGCGGAGAGTCGGGACATGACCACGACATTCATCACCGGAGCCAACCGCAGCCTCGGGCTCGAGACCGCCCGCCGCCTGATCGAGGCCGGCCACACCGTCTACGCAGGGATGCGCGACGTCGCGACCGGCGACGCCGCGCGGGAGCTCGGCGCGCATCCGCTCGCCGTCGACATCACCGACGACGCCTCCGTGGCCGCCGCGATCGCCGAGCTGCCCGCGCTCGACGTGCTCGTCAACAACGCCGGGGTGCTCGGCAGCGTGTTCGGGGTCGAGGGCCTGGATGCCGCCGAGATGCGGCGCGTGCTCGACACGAACGTGCTCGGCATCGTGCGGGTCACGCAGTCTGCGCTTCCGCTGCTGCAGCGGTCCGCGTCGCCGGTGATCGTCAACGTCGCGTCCGGCGTGGGCTGGCCGCGCTTCCTGACGACGCCGGGCACCGACGAGTTCCCGGTGCCGAGCATCCCCTATGCGGCGTCGAAGGCGGCGGTGATCGCGCTGACCGTGCAGTACGCGAAGAACCTGCCGGGCATGCGCGTCAACGTCAGCGACCCGGGCTACACGGCCACGGACTTCAACCGGCACAGCGGCCACCAGACCGTGACCGAGGGCACGGATGCGACCGTGCGGCTCGCGACGATCGGTCAGGACGGGCCGACGGGGGAGTTCCACAACCGGTTCGGGCGCATCGACTACTGAGCTCCCGGCTTCGGGTCCCGGGTTCCGGACGGGCTCGACGCGCCGCGGGTCCGCGGAGACCTCCCGCAGCTGCGCGGATGCTCAGCCGGGGATGATCGCGCTCGCGCGCCGGCGCTCCCGGCGCGCGAGCGCGGTGACCAGCACCGAGCCGATCACGAGGGACACCATCGAGCCGGCCAGCACGGCGAGAGTGCCCTCGGCGCGGATCGCGTCCTGCCCGGCGAACGCGAGCTCGTTCATGAGCAGCGACACCGTGAATCCGATGCCGCCGAGCGCTCCGACGGTGACCAGCGCGAGCTTCGAGATCTCCGGCCGAAGCCGTCGCTGATCGAGCGCGCTGCCGAGGATGCCGCCGACGCCGATGCCGAGCATCTTGCCGAGGGGCAGCGCGAGCGCGATGCCCCAGAACGGCGGCGCGAGCTCGCCGATGCCGACCGACGGGATCGCCACCATCGCGGCGGACAGCGCGAACAGCGGCAGCACCCCGCCGTTGATCGCCGGCTCCATGACGTGGCGTGCATGCTCGGCCGGCTTCATCGGCAGCGCGAGCCCGAGCGCGACGCCCGCGATCGTCGCGTGGACGCCGGACTCGTGCACCAGGTACCAGGCGCCGAGCCCGAGCGCGACGACGGGGGCGACCGTCCAGCGCGACCGGACCAGCCGGGCGATCACCGCCGCCAGCGCGATGCACACGGCAGCGCCGAGCAGCGGCACGACCTGCAGCGACGACGTGAAGAACACCGCGATGAGCACGATCGCGATGAGGTCGTCGATCACGGCGAGCGCCAGCAGGAAGGCGCGGATGCGGGAGGGCAGCCCGCGGCCGAACAGGGCGAGCACGCCGAGCGCGAAGGCGATGTCCGTCGCGGTCGGGATCGGCCATCCGCGGGCGGCGCCGCTCGACCCGGCGATCGCCAGGTAGATCAGCGCCGGCGCCGCCACGCCGAGCACGGCCGCGATCGCCGGGCGCATCGCCTTCGACGGGCTGTCGAGCTCGCCGTGGATCAGCTCGTGCTTCAGCTCGACCGCCGCGCTGAAGAAGAAGATCGCCAGCAGGCCGTCGCTGATCCAGTGCTCGATGGAGAGATCGAGCCAGGACGGGCCGAGGTGCGTCGCACGCAGTCCGAGCACGCCATCCGCGAGAGGGCCGTTCGCGAGGATCAGTCCGGCGGCGGCTGCGATGAGCAGCAGAGCGGCGGCGAGGCGCTCGGAGCGCAGGAACGTGAGGCGAGGCATCCGGGGCCTTCCGGGGTCGGCGGACGGGATGTCGACCAGACTTCCCGACGCGCCACGGTCAGCCTACCGGGGTGGGTCGGTCCGGGCGCGGGGCCCGGTCCGGCGGTCCGCGGCGTCAGGTCGCCTCACCCGTCAGGCCTCCCGCCCATCTGGCCTCCCGCCCATCAGGCGGCCCGCGCCATCAGGGCGCGGTGTCGCCGACCTCCATGCTGACGAGCTCGCCGATGATCGCGAAGAAAGCGCCCATCTCCGGCGGGTCGGCCGCATGATCCTGCGCCGCGTCGAAGTCCTCCCGCGTCGCCCAGTGGACGAGGTCGACCCAGGTCTCCTCGTCGATGCGCACGAGCTCGGCGGCGAGCACGGCCGGACGGTGGGCGCGGAACGCCGCCGCCATGGCGGGCCGTGCGGCGATCAGCTCGTCGGCGCGGGCGGGGTCGACGCGGAAGCGGGTGATCTCGATGGCGGTCATGCGACCGTTCTCCCTCGGGCGGACGACGATGTCAGGGGCGCGCAGGGCCGACGTGCGAGGATCGACCGCGTGTCGGCCGTCGCGATCCTCGTCAACGGGATGCCGGCCTCCGGCAAGAGCACGCTGGGCTCGGCGCTCGCCGCGGTGCTCGGCTGCCCGTTCCTCTCGAAGGACGCCGTGAAGGAGCCGCTCGCCGACCTCGTCGGGCCGATGATCACGAGCCGCGCGCTCGGCGGCATCGCCATGGACACCGTCTGGGCGATGGCCCGCGACGTCGAGAACGGCGTCGTCATCGACTCGGTCTGGGTGACGGAGGAGAGCCGCGCGTTCCTGCGCCGTGGACTCGAGACCGCCGGCTCGCCGCGCGTCGTCGAGGTCTGGTGCGACATCGACCGGGCGACGGCGGAGGAGCGGATCCGCGCGCGGTACGACGCGGACGCGCCGACGGCCCGCCACCCGGTCCACGGGACGGCGGACGAGGTGCTGGGGTACTGGGACGAGCTCGCCCCGGCGGCCGGCCCGACCGGACTCTGCCCGGTCGTGCGGGTCGACACGTCGCGGCCGGTGGACCTGGACGCACTCGTGCCGCAGATCGCGGCCCATTTCGGCTGAGGCCGTCGAAGCCTCCGGCCCTCCGGCGGGCTCGGGATCCGCAGTGCGGTTCGGCCGCCGAGCGCCGAGTCAGCGGGCGGCCGCGACGGCGGTCGCGACCTCCTCCTGCACGAGATCGGCGTTGAGATGCGCGCCGGCCCATGCGCCCTGGCCGATCGACATCGGCACGTTCGCCCAGGGATCCACCACATTGCCGATCGCCCACACGCCCGGGACGCTCGTCCGCCACGTCTCGTCGACCGCGACGAGGTCCAGGCCGCGCAGGTCGCGTCGCTCGGCGCCGAGCTGCCGCAGCACCTCGTCCCTCGGCACCGGCCGCGGCGCCGCGAACACCGCATCGAGCTCGAGCACCCGCGCGTCCGCGAGCTCGACTCCGCGGAGGCGCCCGTCAGCACGGCTCAGCACCCGCGCGACCGGCGTCGTCTCGACCGCCACGCCGCGCGCCGCCAGCGCGCCGAGCGCGTGGTCCTGCGCTGCCGCATCCGCGGGCAGCCCGACCTCGCCGGCGAGGTAGACGAGGTCGGCCGACCACTGCCGCAGCAGCTGCGCCTGGTGGAGGTTCTCCGGGCCGGACGCGAGCACCGCGATCCGCCGGTCGCGCACCTCCCAGCCGTCGCAGTACGGGCAGTGCGCTACGCCGTGCCCCCAGTGCTCGGCGAGGCCCGGGATGCCGGGCAGCTCGTCGCGCAGCCCGGTTGCGACAAGCAGGCGCCGCGCCGGGAGCTCCGATCCGTCGTCGAGCATGATCCGGGTCGTCCCGTCCTCGGCGCGAGTCGCGGATGCCGCCTGACGGCCGACGATCTCGACGCCGTAGCCGAGCAGCTCTGCACGACCCAGCTCGAGCAGCTCGAGCGGCGGTGTCCCGTCCCGCGTCAGCAGCCCGTGCATATGTCCGGTCACGCGGTTGCGCGGCTCGCCGCCGTCGACCACGGTGACCCGGCGCCGCGAGCGCGCCAGGGTCAGCGCCGCACTCAGTCCGGCGACCCCGCCGCCGAGCACCACCACGTCCCGCATCTCATCCATGGCTCCACCGTGCGGTCCGACCGAAGAAATGGCAAACTGGTTTGCGAGAACCGCAAGCTCACCACGTCGCGGGGGAGGACCACATGACCGAGGGTGGGACGCCGCGCGACGACCGGGGACACAGGCACGAGCGAGAGATCGTCGGCGCGGACGTCGAGGCGGACCCCATCGAGCACGCGCTCGGCCGGGTCGGCGGTCGGCTCCGCTCGCTCCGCACCCGGCGCGGACTCCGGCTCGCGGACGTCGCCGAGGAGACCGGCATCGGCGTGAGCACCCTGTCGCGGCTCGAGTCCGGGTCGCGGCGCGCCTCGCTCGAGCTGCTCCTGCCCCTCGCCCGCGCGTACCGGGTGCCGCTCGACGAGCTGGTCGGCGCGCCGGCGACCGGCGACCCGCGCATCCATCCGCGCCCCGTCCGACGGGCGAACGGATCCGTCTTCGTGCCGCTGAGCCGGCACGGCGGCGACGTGCAGGCCGTGAAGATCGTGCTGCCGGTGCCGACCGACGCCGGCGCGCCGCCGCAGAACGTGCACGACGGTTACGAGTGGTTCTACGTGCTCGCCGGCGCCGTGCGCCTCGTGCTCGACGGCGTCGAGACGCTGGTCGGCGCCGGGGAGGCCGCGGAGTTCGACACGCGCACGCCGCACGGCATGGTCGCGGCGGGGCCGCAGGCCGCTGAGCTGCTCGCGCTGTTCAGCGCCCAGGGGGAGCGGATCCACCTGGGGCGGCGACCGCGCGGAGCGGACTGACCCGGCTCAGCGCGCCGAGGCGGTCGAGTCGCGCAGCACGAGCTGCGGCGGCACGAGCTCGCGGCCGGCGTGCGGGCGGCCGTCGATCGCGTCGAGGAGGCGCTGCGCGGCGAGACGGCCGACGTCGACGAGCCGCAGGTCGACGGTGGTCAGCGACGGGCGGGAGCCGAGCGCCATGACCTCCCAGTTGTCGGTGCCGATGAGGGCGACGTCGTCGGGCACAGCCACGCCGGCCTCGCGCAGGCCGTCGCCGACGCCGCGCGCCACCAGGTCGGCGCCGCAGTAGACCGCGTCGAGATCCGGCACCTGACGCAGCAGCATCCGGGCCGCCTCGCGTCCCCAGGCCTCGCTCCACTGCCCCCACGCGATGTCCGCGGCGGGCTGGAGTCCTGCCGCGTCGAGCGCCGCACGGAACCCGTCGGCGCGGCGCACGGCGGCATCGAACCGAGTCGGACCGGTGACGTGGGCGATGCGCGTGCGCCCGAGCCGGACGAGGTGCTCGCCGGCCAGCCGTCCGGCCTCCTCGTCGTCGACGAGCACCGAGCAGTCGCGCGGGTCGGACGACGGCGTGAGCGCGTACACGACCGGCACGTCGGCGCCGACGGCGAGCGGTGGACGCTCGTTGAAGTTGCGTCCCGTCACGATGAAGCCGTCCACCCGTCGTCCGAGCAGCACATCGATGTAGTGCTGCTCGCGGATCGGGTCGTCGCGGCTGTCGCAGAGGAACACCGACATCCGCCCGGCGCCGAGCGCGTCCTCGGCGCCGATCATCACCGGCACGCTGAAGCGCTCGAAGCTGTCGGTGGTGATCATGCCGACCGTGAAGCTGCGCCGCTCGAAGACGCTGCGCGCGAGCTGGTTCGGGCGGAAATCGATCTCGGCGGCGACCCGCACGATCCGCTCGCGTGTCGCCGCGCTCACCTGCCCGGTGCCGTTGAGGGCCTTCGAGACCGTGCCGGGAGTCACGCCTGCGCGGGCGGCGACGTCGCGGATCGTGGCGCGGCGCTCGGGATCGGTCATCGGCGAGCCTCTCGGGTGTTTCCGGAAACACTAGCCGTCGCAGCCTGCGACCGGGCAACACGCCGCGGCATCGACGGAAATTGCGGAAACATGTTGCCGCGCTCTCCCGATCGTGTGAGGATGCTCGCGAGCCGCCCGCCGATCGAGGCGCGACGGCGGCACCGTCCGATGGAGTACGAGGAGCACCATGCCCGACGCCGCGATCGCCGAGCCCGCAGAGTCCGCGACCACCGCCCGACTCGGGGGAGGCCCCGTCAGCCCTCGCGCCGCCACCGCACTGCGGCCGATCGGCTTCGGCGAGGCGCGCATCCTCGGCGGCCACCTCGGCGCCCTGCAGGAGCGCAACGGCCGCCACTCGATCCCCGCGGGCTGGCAGCACATGGAGGACATCGACGCCTGGGGCAACTTCCGCCGGGCGGCCGCCGACGAGATCGGGGCGAAGCACTCCGGCCCGGTCTTCGAGGACGGGGAGGCGTTCAAGTGGCTCGAGGGCGTCGCGTGGGAGCAGGGACGCGCCCCGCGCGCCGAGCTGCTCGACCGGCTCGTCGAGGGCGCCCGGCTCGCAGCCGCAGCCCAGGCCGACGACGGCTACCTGTCGACCTTCAACCAGTACTCGGGTCTGCGCGGCCGGTACGAGTGGATGAGCGACGACCACGAGATCTTCAACATGGCGACGATGCTCCAGGCCGCCGTCGCCATGCACCGCACGACGGGCGACCCCGCGCTGCTCGAGGTGGCGCGTCGGGCCGGCGACCACCTCGTCGCCACCTTCGGCCCCGGCCGGCGCGAGGAGCTGTGCGGGCATCCGCTCGTGGAGATGGCCCTCGTCGAGCTGTACCGCGAGACGGGGGAGCGCAGCTACCTCGACCTCGCCACCTGGTTCGTCGACTTCCGCGGCCACGAGACCATCCACGACTACACGCACCAGCGCTGGCCGTCCACCTACTACAGCGATCGCATCCCGATCCGCGAGACCGTCTACCCGGAGGGGCACGCCGTGCGCGCGGTCTACTTCGCCGGCGGCGCCGCGGATGTGGCGATCGAGACCGGCGACACGGCCCTGCTCGACCACCTCGAGACGCTCTGGCAGAACATGGTCGGCGCCTCGATGTACGTCAACGGCTCGCTCGGCGCGCGCTGGGAGGGGGAGGCGTTCGGCGACCCCTACGAGCTGCCCGTCGACCGCGGCTACGGCGAGACCTGTGCGGCCATCGCGTCGACCCAGTGGAGCTGGCGGATGCTGCTCGCCACCGGCCGGGCCCGCTACGCGGACCTCATGGAGCGCCAGCTCTGGAACGCCGTGCTCTCCGGCGTCGCCGCCGACGGCGACGCGTTCTTCTACGTGAACGGCCTGCAGGTGCGCGAGCACGTCGTCATCACGGACGACCGGATGCCCGCGGCCGGCCGCCAGCACTGGTTCGGCTGCTCGTGCTGCCCGACGAACCTCATGCGCACGCTCGCCGTGCAGCACGCCTACCTCGCCACGACGACGGATGCGGGCGTGCAGCTGCACCACTTCGCCGACGCGGAGATCGACGCCGGGGGCTTCCGCCTCCGGATGCGCACCGAGTACCCGTGGTCCGGCGAGATCGCGGTCGAGGTGGTCGCGGCTCCGGCCGGCGAGGCCGAGCTGAGCATCCGCGTGCCGGGCTGGGCCGACGGCGCCGCGCTGACTGCGGCAGGGGAGCCCGTCGCGGCGACGGCCGGCGAGTACGCCGTCGTCTCCCGCGCCTGGACCGCCGGCGACGTGCTGCACCTGTCCCTCCCCTTCGCGCCGCGCCTCGAGCGCGCGCATCCGCGGGTCGAGAGCGCCCGCGGTGCGGTCGCCGTGTTCCGCGGCCCGATCCTCTACGCGCTCGAGCAGGTCGACCAGGCGCCCGGCGCCGTCGTCGACGACCTCGAGCTCGACGGCTTCGCCCCCGAGGTCGCCGACTCCGATCTGCTCGGCGGTGTCCCGGTCATCCGGATGCCGGCGACGATCGGCCCGGACGGCGCCCACGTCGACGCCGTCGCCATCCCCTACTTCCTCTGGGCCAACCGCGAGGTGGGTCCGATGAAGGTCTGGCTGCCGCTGCCCGAGCGCGGCTGAGCAGCGTCCCTCGACGCGGCGCGTCGCACCCCGGTGCGACGTCCCGCCGACCCGGCGCGCCCGGGAGCACCGCCGCGCCCGCACCATCCGGCTCCACAGCACACCTCGAAGGAGAGACCATGTCCGAGCCCATCTTCCTCAGCAGGCGCGACGTGCTGCGCCTCGGCGGCGTCGCCGCCGTGACCGCGGCCATCGGCGGCAGCCTCGTCGCCTGCGCGCCGTCCGGCCCCGAGATCCAGTACATGTTCTGGGGCTCCACCGGCGAGCAGAAGGCCGTGCAGGGCATGCTCGACAGCTTCGCGTCGAGCCAGAAGAACCTGTCGGTGAAGGGCCTCTACACGCCCGACGACTACGACACGAAGCTCAACGCACTCGTCGCCAGCGGGCGCCAGCCCGACATCGCCTACATCAATTCGCCGATGGCCTACCGCCTGGCGGAGCAGGGCCGGCTCGTGAACCTGAAGCCGTACTTCGACAAGTACCCGGCGCTGGGCGAGCGGCTGCCCACCTCGTACAACTTCTGGACCGAGGACAAGACGTTCGGCACCCCGGCCGCCTCCGAGATCATGGTGCTCTGGACGAACAAGAAGGCGTTCCAGGAGGCCGGGATCGACACCCCGCCGGTGAGCGCCGACACGGCCTGGAGCTGGGACGCGTTCGTCGAGGCCGCCACCGCGCTCACGAAGGACCGCAGCGGGAAGGGGCCGGACGAGACCGGCTTCGATCCGAAGAACGTCGCCCGCTACGGCACCCTCGCGAACATGTGGTCGGCGGCCTGGTACGGACTGCTCCTCTCCAGCGGCGTCGACATCGTCGACGAGTCGGGCACGAAGACCCAGCTCAACTCCGGCGAGGCCCTCACGATGTTCCAGAACCTCGTCGACCTCATGTACAAGCACCGCGTCGCGCCCACGCCGACCCAGCTCGGCAACAACGCGCCCTCGCTCAGCGTGCAGCTCGCATCGAACCGGGTCGGCATGGCGATCGACGGCCAGTGGGCGCTGCTCGACATCAGCCAGAGCAAGGCCGACTACGGCGTCGGCGTGCTGCCGAGCTACGGAACGCCCATGACCGCGTCGACGGGCGGTGCGATCGGCATCTTCAAGACCACCAAGCACCTCGACGAGGTGATCGAGCTGTACCAGTACCAGTCCGACCCCACGAAGGTCGGCCTGTTCAAGTCGGGGCTGTGGATGCCGGTCGACTCGAAGTACTACACGGACGCCGCCGAGATCGAGAAGTGGGTCGACCCGAAGGTGCACCCGGCGGAGTACCGCACGGCCGTCGTCGACTACGCGCTCAACAACTCCACGCGCTACTTCGCGGAGCGGATGAAGAACTACGAGGCGATCGACAAGATCGTCACCCCGGCGATGGAGCAGATCCAGGGCGGCAAGAAGAAGGTGGCGGACGTGATGAACGACGTCGCCAAGAAGCTCAACGCGGGCGTGCTCAAGGGGTTCTACCCGAACCCGATGGTGTCGTGACCTCCACCGCGACCGCACCGAGCCCCTCCGCGGGCGCAGCGGAATCCGTCACCGGCGGCACGGGCGCCGCCCCGCGCCGCCGGCGGATCGGCCGTTCGGAGGCGCGTTGGGGCGTGCTCTTCGCGATGCCGGCGATCCTCGGGTTCCTGATCTTCACGATCGGGCCGATGGTCGCGTCGTTCGCGTTCAGCCTCACGGACTGGACGGTCGGCGGCTCGCCGCGCTTCAACGGCGTCGACAACTACGTGCAGATCTCCCAGGATCCGCTCTTCTGGAAGTCGCTCGGCGTGACGACCTACTACACGCTCGCAGCGGTCCCGCTCGCGCTCATCGTCGGCTTCGCGGTCGCGATGCTCGTCAACGGCGGCCTGCGCCTGAAGTCCTTCTGGCGCACGGTGTACTACCTGCCGACGCTCGTGCCTGCCGTGGCGAGCGCCGTGCTGTGGATCTGGATCTTCAACCCCGATTTCGGGCTCTTCAACACGATCCTGCGCGGGGTGGGACTGCCGGGATCGAACTGGATCTACGACGAGTCGACCTCGATCCCGTCGCTGATCATCATGAGCACCTGGGGCTTCGGCAACGGCATGGTGATCTTCCTCGCCGGCCTCCAGGGCGTGCCCCGGCAGCTCTACGAGGCGGTGGCGCTCGACGGCGGCGGGGCGTGGGCGAAGTTCCGCAACGTGACGCTGCCGTTCATGACCCCGGTGATCTTCTACAACCTGGTCACCGGCATCATCGGCACCTTCCAGGTCTTCAACCAGGCCTACGTGATGACGAGCGGCGGGCCGAACAACTCGACGCTGTTCTACATCTACTACCTCTACACGAAGGCCTTCACCGACTCGCAGATGGGGTACGCCAGCGCGCTCGCCTGGGTGCTCTTCATCATCGTGCTGGTCATCACGGCCCTGCTCTTCCGCAATGCGCGGAGCTGGGTCTTCTACGAGACGGGGGACGCCCGATGACGACCAGTGAGGGACTCGACACGGTGCTGGGGATGGACCCGCGCGCTCGTCGCCGCCGCCGCAGGAGCCGGCCCGATCAGGAGACCGGCGGGCGCCCGATCTCGCGCACCGTGCGCACGATCGCCTTGGCGATCGGGGCGCTCGTGATGCTGGCGCCGTTCGTCTGGCTCATCCGCAGCGCGCTCATGACCGACACGCAGATCTTCATCAACCCGCCGGAGTGGATCCCGAACCCGTTCGCCTGGGACAACTTCCCGAACGCGCTCACGAGCCGCCCCTTCGGCGTCTACCTGCTGAACACCCTCATCATCGAGTTCTTCGTGGTGATCGGCACGGTGCTGACCTGCTCGCTCACCGCCTTCAGCTTCGCGCGGCTGCGCTGGCGCGGTCGCAACGTCGTGTTCGGCGTGCTGCTCACCGGCGTGATGCTGCCGTATGCGGTCACCCTGATCCCGACCTTCGTCGGGTGGAGCGCACTCGGTGCGCTCGACACGTTCATCCCGCTGATCGTGCCCGCCTTCTTCGCCGGGGCGGGCGGCGGGGTGTTCAACATCTTCCTGTTCCGTCAGTTCTTCCTGTCGATCCCGTATGAGCTCGACGAGGCCGCCTACATCGACGGCGCCACGCCGTGGCAGGTGTACTGGCAGGTCGTCATGCCGCTGTCGAAGCCCGTGATCGTCGTGGTGACGATCTTCACCTTCATCGGCGTGTGGAACGACTTCCTCGGGCCGCTCCTGTACCTCACGAGCGACGAGCACTTCACGCTCGCACTCGGCCTCGCGACGTTCCAGAGCAACTACACGGCCCAGTGGGGGCTGCTCATGGCCGCCTCCCTCGTGGTGACGCTGCCGATCATCGTGCTGTTCTTCGTGCTCCAGCGCTACTTCGTGGAGGGCGTGACCCTCACCGGTCTGAAAGGCTGAGCGGGTGACCGTCACCGACGACAGCACCTCCGTGCCCGCCGCCCGTCCGCAGCCCGCCGACTCCGCATCGGCCCCCGGCTCGGAGCGCGCCGACCGCGCGCTCGCGCCCGGACGCATCCGCCCGCGCGGCTGGTTGGAGCGGCAGCTCCGGCTGCAGGCCGACAACATCACCGGACGCCTCGAGGAGGTGTGGCCCGACGTCGGCCCGGACAGCGGCTGGCTCGGCGGCGACGGCGAGGACTGGGAGCGCGGGCCGTACTACCTCGACGGCCTCGTGCCGCTCGCGCACGCGCTCGACGACGACCGGCTGCGCGCGCTCGCGGCGCCGTGGATCGAGTGGATGCTCGGCTCGCAGCGCCAGGACGGCTTCTTCGGCCCGACGTCGAACGACGACTGGTGGCCGCGCATGGTCGCGCTGAAGGTGCTGACGCAGCACGCGGACGCGACCGGCGACGACCGCGTCGAGCCGCTCGTGGAGCGGTACCTGCGCCACGCGCTCGCGGAGATGCCGGGTCGTCCGCTGAGCGGATGGGGCCGCGTGCGCGGCGCCGACCTCGCCCTCACGGTGTGGTGGCTGCACGACCGCGTCGCGGCGCGCGGTGAGGACGTCGCCTGGATCCTCCAGCTCGTCGACGTGGTCGCCGCGCAGACGCAGGACTGGGAGCACTACCTGCGCCACGACCTCGTCTCCGGCAAGCAGAAGTTCTTCGACCACCGCACGCACGGCGTCAACGTCGCGATGGGGCTCAAGACCGGTGCGGTCGCCTGGCTCCGCGACGGCGACGACGTGCACCGGTCCGAGCTCGAGCACTCGATGGCGGAGCTCGACCGCTGGCACGGGCTCGTGCACGGCTGGTTCTCCGGCGACGAGTTCCTCGGCGGCACCGAGGCGACGGCGGGCGTCGAGACCTGCCTCGTCGTCGAGGCGATGTTCACCCAGGAGGTGATCGCGCGAGCGTTCCCGAGCGGCGTGCACGGCGACCGCCTCGAGACGCTCGCCTACAACCTGCTCCCGTCGTCCAGCGACGCCCGGATGCGCGGCCACCAGTACCACCAGCAGGCCACCCAGCTCTCCTGCACCGTCGCGCACCGGCCCTGGTCGTACTCCTCCGACGACGCGAACCTGTTCGGGCTGGAGCCGCACTTCGGCTGCTGCACCGCGAACCTGCACCAGGGCTGGCCGAAGCTCGTGACATCGCTCTGGTCGGCCACCGCGGCCGGCGGCCTCCGCGCGATCGCGTGGGCTCCGTGCGCGGTCGACGCGGAGCTGCCGGGCGGCCGGCTCCGGCTCGAGGTCGAGACCGAGTACCCGTTCGACGAGACGATCCGCGTGACGATCCACGCCGACGAGCCCGTGACCGCGCCGCTCGCGCTCCGCATCCCGGGCTGGTGCGACGACGCTCGCCTCCGCCTCGACGGCGCCGAGCTCGCGGTCGAGCCGGTCGACGGGTACGTGACGGTCGAGCGCGACTGGCGCGACGGCCAGGTGCTCGAACTGGTGCTGCCGATGGCGCCCCGCATCATCCGGCGTCCGCGGCAGGCGATCGGCGTGCGCCTCGGCCCGCTCTCGCTGGTGCTGCCCGTGAAGGAGGAGTGGCGCGAGCTGCCGTCCCGCGGGCTCGGCGACTGGGAGGTGCATCCGCGCGGCGTCTGGAACATCGGCGTCGTCGACCCGCGCGGCACCCGCGACACCTGGACCATCGAGCGGACGCCGTCGGGCGAGGTGCCCTGGGAGCGCGACTCGGCGCCCGTGCGACTGCGCGTGCGCACCGGCCGCGTCGACGCGTGGGGCTGGGACGGCGCGCAGGCCGCGCCGCCGCCGGACGGCCCGGTGCTCATCCCGTCGGTGCTCGACCACCACGAGCTGGTGCCGTACGGCTCCGCGCGCCTGCGGGTCGCCGAGCTGCCGGTCGTGCTGGCGCACCCCGGCCCTGCGGGGTACGAGGACTGAGCCGGGCCGTCGGCGGTCGCGCCAGCCCGGGAACGCCCTCCGAGCTCGGCGGCGCGTCCCCGGGATCGGGCAGGCTGGGTGCATGGACGCCTACGCCGCCGATCCCGCCCGCTACGACGGAACGATGGAGTACCGGAGGACCGGCTCGTCCGGGCTGAAGCTCCCCCTGCTGAGCCTCGGCTACTGGCACAACTTCGGCGACGACCGGCCGTTCGAGACGCAGCGGGCGATCACCCGGCGCGCGTTCGACCTCGGCATCACGCACTTCGACCTGGCGAACAACTACGGTCCGCCGTTCGGGTCGGCGGAGGAGAACTTCGGGCGGCTGGTCTCGCACGACCTCGCGCCGTACCGCGACGAGATCGTCGTGTCGACGAAGGCCGGCTGGGACATGTGGCCCGGCCCGTACGGCGCCGGCGGCGGCTCGCGCAAATACGTGCTCGCCTCGCTCGACCAGTCGCTCCGCCGGCTGCAGCTCGACTACGTCGACATCTTCTACTCGCACCGCTTCGACCCCGACACCCCGCTCGAGGAGACGGCGGCGGCGCTCGCGACCGCCGTGCGGCAGGGCAAGGCGCTCTACGTCGGCATCTCCTCCTACGATGCGGAGCGGACCGCGCGGATGGCGGAGCTGCTGCGCGCGGAGGGCACGCCCCTGCTCATCCACCAGCCCTCCTATTCGATGCTGAACCGCTGGATCGAGACGGAGGGGCTGCTCGACGCCGCCGCCGAGGCCGGCGCGGGCGTGATCGGCTTCACCGCCCTCGCCCAGGGCCTGCTGACCGACAAGTACCTCGACGGCATCCCGGAGGGCTCGCGCGCGAGCCGAGGCACCTCGTTCCGCACCCGGTGGCTCACCGACGACGTGATCGAGCGGCTGCGCGAGCTGAACGGCATCGCCCAGGAGCGCGAGCAGAGCCTCGCGCAGCTCGCGCTCGCGTGGGCGCTGCGCGACCCGCGCGTCACGTCGCTCGTCGTCGGCGCCTCGTCCGTCGAGCAGCTCGAGCAGAACGTCGGGGCGCTCGACCGCCTCGACTTCAGCGACGCCGAGCTCGCGCGAATCGACGAGCTCGTCGACGGCCTCGTCGATGTCGACCAGTGGAAGCGGGCCCGGTCCGGCACGCTCTGATCCGACGGTCCGGCCAGCGCGGCGGGTCGCCGATCGCTAGGGTGGCACTCGGATTGCCACGTAGCAATGACGCGGCGATCCGCACTCGGACGACGAGCACCACCCGGCGAAGGAGCCGCACATGGAGTACCGCACCCTCGGCCGATCCGGCCTCAGCGTCAGCGACATCGGCCTCGGCTGCTGGGCGATCGGCGGGCCGTCGTTCCGCGACGGCAACCCGGTCGGCTGGAGCGGCAACGACGACGAGCTCTCGCTCGCCGGTCTCCGCCGCGGCGTCGAGCTCGGCATCAGCCACCTCGACAGCGCCGACGTGTACGGCGACGGCCACTCCGAGCGCCTGATCGGCCGGCTGCTGCAGGACGTGCCGCGCGAGTCGGTCGTCATCGCGAGCAAGGCCGGCTACCACAAAGGCACGGCGGCGCATCCGATGGAGGCGCGTCATCTCCGCAACCAGCTCGAGCAGTCGCTCGCCAATCTCGGCACCGACCACATCGACCTCTACTACTTCCACAACCCCGACTTCGGCGCCGACGACCGCTACCTGGAGGGCGCGGCGGAGGTGCTGCTCGCGGCGAAGCAGGCGGGCGAGATCCGGGTCATCGGCCAGTCCGCCGGCCGGGTCGACGAGCTGGAGCGGACGCTCCCGACGACGCAGGCCGAGGTGATCCAGTTCCAGTACAACGCGCTCAGCGCGCAGGACGGGCCGGAGCGCGCGGACGTCATCCGCTACGCCGACGAGCACGACCTCGGCCTCGTGATGTTCAGCCCGATCGCCCAGGGTCTGGTGATCGGCAAGTTCGATCCCGAGAATCCGCCGGCGTTCGGCGAGGGCGACATCCGCGCCGGCAACCGCCAGTTCACGCGCGAGGGGCTGCTCGCGCTGCGCGAGCGGCTGCGCCCCCTCGAGGAGCGCTTCGGCTCGTCGACCCAGGACCTGCTGCGCATGGCGCTGCAGTACTGCCTCGCGCAGTCGGAGCGGGCCGTCGTGATCCCGGGGTTCAAGAACCCGACCCAGGTCGAGGCCAACGCCGCGACCTCGGGGCTGCCGCTCGGAGCGGACGACGTCGCATTCATCGACGCCGCGCTGACGGCCTGAGCCGGGTGTCGCCGGAGAAGGGGATGCGCCGCGGGGCATCCCGCCCCTAGCGTGCCCTCATGGCCGATCAGTACACCTTCCAGGACCCCACGCGGATGCACGCCGGCCGGGTCCAGACCGTCCGCGATCAGGCCGGCACCGGGCTCGGCGCGAGCATGGACTCGCAACCGGACCTGGGGGAGGAGACCTACCGGGGCACCGGTCGCCTGACGGGCCGCCGCGCGCTCATCACGGGCGGCGACTCGGGCATCGGCGGTGCGACCGCGATCGCCTTCGCGCGCGAGGGCGCCGATGTCGCGCTGTCGTACCTGCCGGACGAGCAGGAGGACGCCGAGCACATCGCCGAGCAGGTGCGCCGCGCCGGGCGCTCGGCCGTGCTGCTGCCGGGCGACCTGTCCGATCCCGCCTACTGCGAGCGGCTGGTGCAGGAGGCGCTGGCCGGGCTGGGCGGGCTCGACGCGATCGTGCTCGTCGCCGGGACGCAGCGCTGGCGGGAGTCGCTCGCCGACGTCGACGACGAGCAGCTCGAGCGGGTGTTCGCGGTCAACGTGCTGTCCGCGATCCGGATCGTGCGGGCCGCGCTGCCGCATCTCGGCCCCGGCTCGACCATCGTGACCACGACGTCCGTGCAGGCGTACTTCCCGTCCGGCGCGATGGTCGACTACGCGGCGAGCAAGGCGGCGGTGAACAACCTCGCGAAGGGGCTCGCCTCGCAGCTGGCCCCGAAGGGCATCCGCGTCAACGCGGTGGCGCCGGGTCCGATCTGGAGCCCGCTGCAGGTGTCGACCGGGCAGCCGCTCGAGGATCTGGCCACCTCGCCGGAGGGATTCGGGCTCGGGCGCTGGGGGCAGCCGTCGGAGGTCGCGCCCGCCTACGTGTTCCTCACGTCGGCGGAGTCGAGCTTCGTGGCCGGCTCGACGCTGCACGTCGACGGCGGTGCGCCGACACCCTGACGTGGGCGGCATGTCCGAGTGGTTCCGAAGCCACCCGAACGGAAACGGCTGTACCCCAGGCGGTGCGGTGGCATGTCCCCCGAATTCGGGCCTCTCATGTCGGCACATGTGTCCTAGAGTCGATAACGGCAGAGGCCGATGTGGCATTCGGGTTGCGACACCGACCTCTTGGCACTCTCGGATACGAGAGCGCAGACGCCACTTCGGGCAGGGCTCCTCCGTTCGGGTCGGAGGGCCCTGCCCCTTCTCGTCTCGGCGGGGGATCCGCTTCGCAGGCGCATCTCGCCCGCCCATCGCTCGCCCTCGAGGGGTACACGGCTGTGCCCCGACGGCGCTCGATTTGGTTAGGCCGCCCTCAGTGAGGTTAGGCTTGCCTATGTGACTTCGACCCGACTCGCCGGCGCCGATCTCGTGATCGGCTACGGCTCGACGCGCGTGGTGCACGGGGTCTCGCTCGCCATCGAGCCGGGGCGCGTCACCGCGCTGCTCGGACCGAACGGCAGCGGCAAGTCGACCGTGCTGCGCGCGCTCGCCCGGCTGCACCGGGTCGAGTCCGGCTCGGTCACCCTCGCCGACGACGATGCCGCCGAGGCGGAGGATGCCGCGCTGCTCACGGCTCGCGGCTTCGCCCGCCGCGTGGCGCTGCTCGCCCAGTCCCGCCCGCAGCCCTCGGGTCTCGACGTGCACGACGTCGTCGCGTTCGGCCGCCATCCGCACCGTCGGCGGTTCTCCCCACTGACGCCGGACGACCGCACGGCCATCGACCGCGCCATGTCGCTCACGGGCATCGGGCGGATGGCCGACCGGCCGGTCGACCGGCTCTCGGGCGGCGAGCTCCAGCGCGTCTGGCTCGCCACCTGCCTCGCGCAGGACACCGGCGTGCTCCTGCTCGACGAGCCCACCAACCACCTCGACCTGCGCTACCAGGTCGAGACCCTCGACCTGCTCCGCGAGCTGGCCGAGGACCACGGCACGGCCGTCGGCGTCGTGCTGCACGACCTCGGCCATGCCGCCGACGTCGCCGACCGCGTCGTGCTGCTCTCCGAGGGGCGCGTCCGCGCCGCGGGGGAGCCCGCCGACGTGCTGACCGGCGCGCACCTCACCGAGGTGTACGGCATCCCGATCGAGGCCGGGACCGACCCGGCCACCGGCCGTCTGCGCCTCGAGGCGCGCGGCCGCCGCATCGCCGCGTCGCGCTGAGCGCGCGGCACCACCATCCCCTGGAAGAGGACACATGACCCGGAGATCCGTCGTGGCCGCCGCCCTCGGCGCCACCCTGCTGCTCGGCGCGCTCACCGCGTGCGGCACCACCTCGACGACGGCCGCGGCCGATGACGTGGCGGCGCTCACCACGAGCGGCTCCGCCGGCTGCGACACCGCCGGCGAGCCGAGCACCGGCGCCGTGACCCTGACCGACGCCGCCGGCCGCACCGTGGAGCTCGACGCCCCGGCGAAGCGCGTCGCCGTGCTCGAGTGGCAGCAGACGGAGGACGTGCTCGCGCTCTGCACGACGCCCGTCGCCGTCTCCGACGTCGAGGGCTTCGGCACCTGGGACACCGCGGAGACCCTGCCGAAGGGCGTGAAGGACGTCGGCACGCGCGGCGAGCCGAACCTCGACACGCTGTTCGCCACGAACCCCGACCTCGTGATCGTCGAGGCCGCGAGCGACCAGGACGAGGCGCTGAAGCAGCTCGAGAAGTACAAGGTGCCGGTGCTCGTCACGTCCGGCGCCGACGCGGCCGACCCGGTCGGCAACATGCTCGACACCGTCGACCTCATCGGCAAGGCCCTCGGCCGCGAGGACCGCGCCGCGGACCTGCGAGCCGAGTTCGAGCAGAAGGTCTCGGACGCGACCGCCGAGATCGAGTCGGCCTCACCGTCCGTCACCGACTACGTCTACTTCGACGGCTGGATCCAGGGCGGCAACATCACGATCCGCCCGTTCGGCTCCGGATCGCTGATCGGCGCGCTCGGCGAGGAGCTGGGCCTGCGCAACGCGTGGACCGGCGAGACGGATGCGGCCTACGGCCTCGGCCAGACCGACCTCGAGGGGCTGCTCGCCGTCGGCGACGCGACCCTGCTGCACACGACGACGACCGACGCGGACAGCGACATCATGCCGCAGCTCGAGGCGAACGCCGTCTGGCAGTCGCTCCCCGCCGTGAAGGAGGGCCGCGTCGACGGCTTCCCGACCGGCATCTGGACGTTCGGCGGCCCCCGCTCGGCCGCGCAGATCATCGACGCCTACGTCGACGTCCTGACGAAGTGAGCGTGGGCGCGCCCGGCCTCCGCGAGGACGCCGCCACGGAGGACCGCGTCGCGCGGCCCGCCGCGGCGACGCGACCCCGGCGGCCGGGCGCGCTCGCGCTCCTGCTCGGGCTCGCCGTCGTGCTCGGGGCCGTCGCCCTCGTGCACCTCGGCCAGGGCACCTCGGCGATCGGACCGGCCGACCTGCTCCGCGCGCTCACCGGGTCGGACGCCCACGCGCTCGACGTGCTGACCCAGTCGCGGCTGCCGCGGCTCGGCGCCGGGCTGCTCGTCGGCGCCGCCCTGGGTGTCGCCGGCGCCGTCTTCCAGTCCATCGCGCGGAACGCGCTCGCCTCGCCGGACACCCTCGCGGTCACGGGCGGCTCCTACTTCGCCGTGACGGCCGTCGCGGCGTTCGGGCTCGCCATCCCGGTCTGGGCCTCGGGTGCCGTCGCCTTCGCGGGCGGACTGCTCGCCGCGGGTCTCGTGCTCGCGCTCGCCGGCGGTGCCGGGGGATCGACGACGCGGCTCATCCTCGCCGGATCGGCCGTCGCGCTGGCGCTGCAGGCGGGCACGACGACCCTGCTCATCCTGTTCTCGCAGCGCACCATCGGCCTCTACGCGTGGGGGAGCGGCTCGCTGAGCCAGCTCGGCCCCGACGCGGTGCTGCTCGCCGGCCCGCTCGTCGTGCTCGCCGTCGTCGCCGCGCTGCTGCTCTCCCGTCGGCTCGACCTGCTCGCCGTCGGCGACGATGCGGCCGCCTCACTCGGCGTGCCGGTGCGCTCCACCCGCGTGATCGGCGTGCTGCTCGCCGTGCTGCTCACCGCGGCCGCGGTCACGGTGGCCGGCCCGATCGGCTTCGTCGGGCTGCTCGCCCCGGTCGTCGCCCGGCTCCTCGGCAGGTTCGTGCCCGCGCTGTCGCGGCACGTCGTGCTCATCCCCGCCGCGGCCCTGCTCGGCGCCCTCGCGGTGATCGGCGCGGATGCCCTGCTGCGCGGGCTGCTCGGCGCCGACCGCGCCATCCAGATCCCCACCGGCATCGCCACCACCCTCGTCGGCGCCGGCGTGCTCATCGCGCTCGCCGCCCGCAGCCGCGACGCGGGGCCGACCCGCCGCCCGCCGGGCCTGCCCGCCGGCCCGCGGTCGGGCGCGCGCTTCACGGTCGTGCTCGTGCTCTCCGTGCTGCTCGCTGGGGGCGTGGCCGTCGGCGGGCTGCTGCTCGGCAGCACGCCGCTGCTGCTCGGCGACGTCGTGCTGTGGCTGCAGGACCAGGGCGCGCCCGTCGTGCGGTTCGCGCTCGACGAGCGGACGCCGCGGGTCGCGGCCGCGCTCGTGGCCGGCGCCGCGCTCGCCCTCGCCGGCTCGCTCGTGCAGGCCTCGACGCGCAATCCGCTCGCCGAGCCCGGCCTGCTCGGCATCACCGGCGGCGCCGGCCTGGGCGCCGTCATCGTCGTGACCTCGACCGGCGGGGGCACGCCGGCCATGATCGGGGCCGCGATCGCCGGCGCCCTCGTCAGCGCCGCCGTCGTCTACCTGCTCGCGCGCCGCGGGGGGCTGCAGGCCGACCGGCTGGTGCTCGTCGGCGTCGGCGTCGCGGCGGCCACGGGAGCCGTCTCGGGCTTCCTGCTCGTGCGGTCCAGCCCGTTCGACACCCCGAAGATCGCCACCTGGCTCTCCGGCACCACCTACGGCCGCAGCTGGCCCGAGGTGATCCCGGTGCTCGTGGCGGTCGCGGTGGCCGTGCCGCTCGTGATGGTGCTGCGCCGCGAGCTCGACCTCGTGGCGGTCGACGACGACCTCGCCTCCGGTCTCGGCGTGCGCGTCGAGCGCACCCGGCTGGTGCTGCTCACCGCCGCTGCCGTGCTCTCCGCGGTGAGCGTCTCGGCCGTCGGCGTCGTCGGCTTCGTCGGCCTGGTGGCGCCGCACGCCGCCCGGGCGCTCGTCGGCGCGCGGCACGGCCGCAGCATCCCGGTCGCGATGATCGGCGGCGCGGCCCTCCTCGCCGGTGCGGATCTCATCGGCCGCACGGTCATCTCGCCGTCGCAGATCCCGGCCGGACTGCTCGTCGCGCTGATCGGCGCCCCGTACTTCGTGCTGCTGCTCGCCCGCTCGCGCCGCTGATCCGCTGCGGATCCGGCGTCTGTCGGATGTCTCTGCTCCAGCGATCCCGTGCGCGACGCGTTATCCGATCGTTGTCGCTCGGAGGTTTGACACGGCTCCCGCGCGGACCTATCTTCAGGGCATTGAACCGTTTCAATTTCGAGGCGGTCCACCCCTGCCCGGGGCTTTACAAGGAGGTAAAGCATGCTCCCTCGCACCACCCTGATCCGCGTGGCCGCTGTCGCCGGCGGGATGGCGCTCGCCGCTGCGGCGCTCACCGGCTGCTCCGGTGGCGGCAGCACTGACGGCAAGGTCACCATCACGTTCCTGACCCAGAACGACGACGCGACCGTCAAGGGCGCGAAGAACATGATCGCGGCGTTCGAGAAGAAGAACCCCGACATCACGGTCAAGCTCGACACGCAGCCCGCCGGCACCGACGGCGACAACCTCACCAAGACCAAGCTCGCCACCGGCGAGATGGCCGACGTCTTCAACTACAACACCGGATCGCTGTTCCAGGTGCTGAAGCCCGACCAGACCCTCGTCGACCTGTCCGACGAGAAGTGGCAGTCCACGGTCACCGACGACTTC
The DNA here is from genome assembly GCF_058809295.1 of Schumannella sp. GW821-FHT10F01. Classification (NCBI taxonomy): domain Bacteria; kingdom Bacillati; phylum Actinomycetota; class Actinomycetes; order Micrococcales; family Microbacteriaceae; genus Schumannella; species Schumannella sp. GW821-FHT10F01. Next base: position 25,567 of record NZ_JBXASM010000013.1, on the reverse strand, counting down.
AAGGCCACGGTGAAGACCGACAAGGGCGTCTACGGCGCACCGACCGGCACCTCGTTCGGCGGCGGCGTGCTCTACAACAAGAAGGTCTACGCCGACCTCGGACTGTCGGTGCCGACCTCGTGGTCGGAGTTCATCGACAACAGCAAGAAGATCAAGGCGGCCGGCAAGACCGCGATCCTGCAGACCTACGGCGACGACTGGACCGCGCAGCTCTTCGTGCTCGGCGACTTCGCCAACGTCGCGACGCAGGACCCGAAGTGGGCCGACAACTACACGGCGAACAAGGAGAAGTACTCCGACGAGCCCGCGCTCGCGGGCTTCAAGCACCAGGAGGAGGCGCGTCCGTACTTCAACGCCGACTTCGCCTCGGTCACGAACGCCCAGGGCATGAAGCTGCTCGCCGACGGCGACGCGGTGCAGTACCCGATGCTCTCGGCGTCCATCGGCTCGGTGTTCCAGGACCAGCCCGAGAAGGTCGACGACATCGGCTTCTTCGCGCTGCCGGCCGACGACGCCAAGGACACCGCGGCGACCATCTGGGAGCCGGGCGCCTGGTACATCCCGCAGACCACGACGGGCGACAAGCTGACCGCCGCGAAGAAGTTCGTCGCGTTCCTCTTCACCCCGGAGGGCTGCAAGGCCCAGAGCCAGACCGGCGTGCCGTCGGGTCCGTTCGTGACGAGCGCCTGCACCGTGCCGGACGACTCGCCCGCGCTCATCGATGATCTGCAGAAGTACTTCGACGAGAAGAAGACGAGCCCGGCGCTCGAGTTCCTCTCGCCCGTGAAGGGCCCGGGCCTCCCGGCCATCACGGTCCAGGTCGGATCCGGCATCAGCACGGCGGAGCAGGGCGCGAAGCTCTACGACGACGACGTGAAGAAGCAGGCCCAGCAGCTGGGGCTCAAGGGCTGGTAGCCCGCCCCCGACGCTGACCGAGGGGCCGGCGGGACGAACCCGCCGGCCCCTCTCCCGACCCGAGGAGGATCCTCCGCTGTGACTGCAACGACCACCGCCGCGACCGTGCCGGTCGCGGCCGCGCGACGCCCCGGGAAGCCGTCCCGGAGCGGGCTGCGCACGTTCTACCCGTCGTGGTTCTACATCCCCGCGGCGGCGCTCTACATCGTGTTCTTCGCGGTGCCGACGTTCGCCGGCTTCTACTTCGCCCTGACCCGCTGGACCCTGTTCGACGTCACCTTCATCGGGTTCGACAACTTCGTGCAGTTCTTCCAGGAGCAGCAGCTCTACCAGGGCTTCATCAACACGTTCATCTACGGCTTCGTGACGTCGGCGGCGAAGGTCGTGATCGGCATGGCGCTCGCGCTGCTGCTCACCTCGCCGATCATCGGCCGCGGGTATCTCAGGGCCGTCGTGTTCTTCCCGGTGCTCGTCTCCACGATCGGCGTCGGCCTGACGTTCAAGTCGCTGCTCGACCCGTTCCACGGCGTGATCAACGGCTTCCTCGAGACGATCGGCATCGCCGGACCCGGCTGGCTGACCGACCCGAAGATGGCGCTGCTCACCGTCGCGGCGATCGACGTCTGGAAGGGCGTCGGCATCGCGACCCTCATCTTCATGGCCGGCATCGTCGCGATCCCCACCGAGTACTTCGAGGCGGCGCGCGTCGACGGCGCCAGCAGCTGGAACATCTTCCGGCGCATCACGCTGCCGCTGTCGATGCCCGCGACCGGCACCGTGATCATCCTGTCGCTCATCGGCGGCCTGCGGTCGTTCGACCTCATCTGGGCGACGACGAACGGCGGTCCCGGGTTCACGAGCGACGTCATCGCGTCGGTGATCTACAAGCAGTACCAAGCCGGGTTCTACGGCCTCTCCACCGCCGGCAACGTGATCCTGTTCATCGTCGTGACGGCGATCATGATCCCCGTCACGCGGCTGCTCAACCGCCGGGAGGTGGACCTGTGAGGGCCCTCGCCATCCGACGCGTCGTCGTCGGCACGATCGCGATCGTCGTCTCGGTCGTCGTGTTCCTCGTGCCGTTCGTCTTCATCCTGCTGCAGTCGTTCAAGACGTCGACGGAGGCGAACCTCCTCGGGTTCTCCTGGCCGACGGAGTTCGCCTTCGTCGACAATCTCGTCACCGTCATCCAGACGAACGACGGCATCATCGGGCGGGCGTTCGTCAACAGCGCGATCCTCACCGTGTTCAGCGTGACGCTCATGGTCGTGTTCGCCGCGATGGTGGGCTACGTGCTGCAGCGGCGTCCGTCGCGGCTCAACCCGATCGTCAACTTCTTCGTGCTCGCGGGGCTCATCGTGCCTCCGGCCGTGGTGCCGACGGTCTGGGTGCTGCAGGGGCTGCACCTGTTCAAGACGCTGCCCGGCATGATCCTCATCGAGGCGACGTTCGGGCTCTCGTTCTGCATCCTGCTGTTCCGGGCGTTCGTGGCGACCATCCCGAAGGAGCTCGACGAGGCGGCCGTGATCGACGGCGCCGGCGTGCTCCGGCTCTTCTTCACCGTCGTGCTGCCGCTGCTGCGTCCGGTGATCGTGACGGTGATCGTCGTGCAGTCGGTGGCGGTGTTCAACGACTTCGCGGGGCCGCTGTACTTCCTGCCCGGCGACGACAACGCGACCGTGCAGCTCACGCTGTATCAATTCCAGAGCAGATCGGTGAACCAGTACAACCTGCTGTTCACCGACATCCTGCTCATCACGATCCCGCCCCTGATCCTCTACATCTTCTTCAACCGGCAGATCGTGGCGGGCCTGACGAGCGGCGCCGTGAAGGGCTGAGCGCGCACGACGCGGACGCCGACGGCGCCCCGAGGGAAGCACTCCCTCGGGGCGCCGTCTGCGTCTGCGTCGTGTCCGGCGGACAGAGAGGAGGGCCGGGACGCTCGGCGTCCCGGCCCTCCTCGTGCTGCGGCCCTCGGCGCGCGCGGCGCTCAGCGGCCGCGGCGCTCCGCCAGGTCGCCGAGCACGGCCTCGACCCGCTCGACCACGTCCGAGTGGCGGTGCATCGGCAGCGCGTCGCGGAACGGGCGTCCCGGCGTCCACTTCACGTGCTTCCAGTGGGCGACGGCGTCGGGCGACAGCTCGAGCACGGTGTCGCGGACCAGCTCGTACGCCTCGCGGTCGTCGATCACGTCCGCCAGCGACGACTGCAGGGTCGGCGCCGCCGGGACGCCGCCGAGGTCCGGCGCGTCGACCGTCCACTCGTGCGTGCCGGCGGCGACCTCCACGGTCTCCCGCCCCGGCAGCGTCACGCGCGCCGAGGAGTTCGGCGGCACGACCGCGCCGACGGTCATCCGCCCGCCCTCGATGCGCCACGAGACGCTCGCGCGGCCGTACGGCGTCACGTGCTCGGCACGCGCCGAATCGAGGCCGGAGATCGGATGCGGCGCGATCTCGAGCACGCGGTAGCCGGGCTCCGCCGGGGCGAGGCCCGCGAGCGAGCGGTGCATCCAGTCCGCCACGGCGCCGAGGGCGTAGTGGTTGAACGAGGTCATCTCGCCGGGGTTGATGGTGCCGTCCTCGAGCATCGAGTCCCAGCGCTCCCATACCGTCGTGGCGCCCATCGTGACCGGGTAGAGCCACGACGGGTTCTCGGTCTGCGTGAGCAGGCGCCCGGCCTCCGCGACGTGGCCGGTGACGGTCAGCGCGTCGGCGATCACCGGCGTGCCGACGAAGCCCGTGCCGATGCGGTAGCCGGCGGCGCGCACGAGCGCGGCGAGCCGGTCGCCCATCGCCTGGAGCTGCGCGTCGTCGCGGTACAGGCCGAAGTGGATCGCCATCGCGTAGCCGGTCTGCGCGTCCGAGAGCATCCGGCCCGCGTCGGTGACGTACTCGCGCAGGAAGGAGGCCTTCACGCGCCGGGCGACGTCGGCCCAGCGCTCCGCGATCGCCGTCTCGCCGAGCGTCGCCGCCGCGCGGGCGGTGAGGTCGGCCGAGCGGTAGAGGTACCCGCTCGCCACGATGTCCTTGTCGGTCTTCGCGTCGGCCGGGAAGTGCGGCGAGGCGTCCGGGTCGAGCCAGTCGCCGAACTGGAACGAGTCCTCCCACAGCATCCGGTCGCCGGCGCGCTCGACGAGCACGGAGGTCCAGGCCTCCATCCACGGCAGCTGACGGCGGAGGGCCTCGAGGTCGCCGAAGCGCTCGTAGAGCACCGTCGGCACGACGCAGGTGGCGTCGCCCCAGGCCGCGGCCGGCACGCCCCGGTCGATCACGTTCGGCACGACGAACGGCACGATGCCGCCGTCGGAGGCCTGCTCGAGCGCGACGTCCTCCAGCCAGCTCGCGAGGAAGCCGTCGCAGTCGAAGAGGAAGCTCGCGGTCGGCGAGAAGACCTGGATGTCGCCGGTCCAGCCGAGGCGCTCGTCGCGCTGCGGGCAGTCGGTCGGCACGGAGAGGAAGTTGCCGCGCATGCCCCACACCACGTTCTCGTGGAGTCGGTCGAGCAGCGGATCGGACGACGAGAACCAGCCGGTGCGCTCCATGTCGCTGCCGATGACCTCCGCCGTGACGGCGGCCGGGTCGAACGCGCCGGGCCAGCCCGACACCTCGGCGTAGCGGAAGCCGTGGAACGTGAACTCCGGCGCCCAGTCCTCGACGTCGCCGGTGCCCGCGAGCGTGAAGTGGTCGGTCGCCCGGGCCGCGCGCAGCGGCCGGGTGCCGAGCTCGCCGTGCTCGAGCACCTCCGCGTGGCGCAGGGTGATCTCGGTGCCGGCCGGTCCGGCGACGCGGATGCGCAGTCGTCCGACGAGGTTCTGGCCGAAGTCGAGCACGGTCTTCCCGGCGGGCGTGGTGATCACGTCGCGCACGGCGACGGTCTCGGTCACGCGCACCGGCGGGCCGCTGCGCGGCACCGGCACGAGGTCCGACTCGTCGACGCGCACCGCGCGCCAGTCGGAGGCGGTGCGGCGCGCATCCGCGTCCTCGCCGTGGTAGATCCCGCTGGCGGTGCGCGGACCGTCGCCCGCGGCCTCCCAGCTCGCGTCGGTGACGACCGTCTCGCTCGAGCCGTCGTCGTAGTCGAGCACCAGCTGCAGCGCGGCGGCGGGGCGGTCGCCGTAGAAGCCGGCGTCCTGCCCGGTCCAGCCGAACGACTCCGTCCACCAGGCGCCGGCCAGCTCGATCCGCAGCTCGTGCTCGCCGGGGGAGAGGAGCGCGGTCACGTCCTGCGTCTCGTGCAGCAGCCGCCAGGGGTAGCTCGTCCAGCCCGGCTTCAGCAGCAGGTCGTCGACCGCGGCGCCGCCGATCCGCACCTGCGCCGCGCCGTGCGCGGTGGTGTAGAGCGTCGCCGCGCGCAGGCCGTCGCGCACCGTCACGGTGCTGCGCAGCTCGGCCGGCTTCTTCGGCTCCGGGTCGTCGAGTCCGATGAACGCGGCCCTCCACTCGCCGTCGGCGAGCGTGCCGCCGACGAGCTCGAGCGGGGCTGACCACTCGGAGGCGCTGCCGTCGGCGCCCTCCACACGCACCCGGACGCTCACCCGGGCCCGCGGCGCGATCGGGGCGAACGGCCACGGCACCTGCACCGACGCGTCGCCGTCGACCTCCGCGGTCGCGGTGCCGGCCGGCGTCGTCAGCTGCAGCTCGGCGCGCGACTGGCGCCATCCGGCGGCGTCGGTCTCGGCGCGCCAGCTCAGCGACGGGGTCGTCGACGAGGTGTACGGGGAGTCGGTGCGGCGGTCGGCTCGCAGGCCGGTCGCGGTGACGGTGTCCATCGCTCTCCTAGCGGTATTCGGGGACGGCGGCGCGGGTGCGCCAGGCGAGCTCGTTGTCGAGCACGAAGTCGGACAGGGCGGCGTCGAAGTCGGGCTCGCCGCCGATTGCGTCGCGCACGGCGTCGTTCACGACGGCGATGAGCTCGGCGCCGGCCTCGGGCGTCTGCTCGGCGAGCACCCGGTCGGTCAGCGCGAGCCAGCCGTCGGGCAGGCCGGGCAGCGCGGCGGCGTCCGCCCGGAGGCGCTTCGGCCCGGTGTAGAGCGTGCGGTGCAGCGCGAGCATCGCGCGGTGCGCGGCCGTCACGGCGTGCACGGCGGACGACGCGGCGAGGAACGGGTCGCCGTCGCGCGCGGCGCACTCGAGGAAGTAGCCGGCGTGCAGCCAGACCTGGGGCACCTGCGCGGCGACGCGGCCCTCCCACTCCCGGTCGGAGAGCACGGCGGCGGCCGCGATCCGCTCGGCGAGGCGCTCGCCGCGGTCCCAGATGACGCGGGAGATGCGGAGGGAGTCGCGCATCGGCTCGTCGCCGCGGTCGGCCGCGTCGTCGAGCAGGGCCGGGGTGATCACCTTGATGTCGAAGTAGCCGTGATCCCAGTCGGCGCCCTCCTCATCGACGTAGATGATCCGGTGCTCGGCGACGGCGCGGGCGAAGGCGTCCTCGGTGACGACGAGGTAGAGGTCGATGTCGGAGTCGGGCCGCTCGGTGCCGCGGCCGACGGAGCCGGTGGCCAGCACGCCGAGCACCTCGGGGCGCCGCGACGCACGGTCGGCGTACGCCGCCAGCGCGCGCTCGTGGTGCTCCATCGCAGCCTCTCCGTCGAGGGATGCGCCGGCGGCGGCCCGCGCGGTTGAAACGTATCATTTCGCGAGCCCGGATCGCCAGTCGGGGACGGGTCGCGGACGGGCTTCCGGACGGCTCGCCGACCGGCGTCGTGGCGCCGGTACCCGGCCCGGATCATCCTGCCGGGGGAGCCGGATCGCGCGGGCGGCCGACGCCGTCCGTCCTGCGGCGCACTGGACTGGTCGCATGACCTCAGCACCCCTCCGTCCCTCCTCGGACGCGCGCCCCGCGAGCCGTCGCGGCCGTCTCATCGCCATCGTCGCGGCGCTCGTCGCGATCGGCCTCGCCGTCGCCGCCCTCGTGCTCGCCACGCCGGTCATGGACGCGCTCCACAAGCAGCACCGCGAGTCGTTCGCGACGCGCGCCGACGCCGAGCGCGGCTGGTCGGGCGTCCCGATGCCGTCGTGGATCCCCGACGACGCGACCGACCTGCGCAACCTCGCGACCACGGACGAGACGAACGCCGTCATCCGGGTCGACACGCCCGCGACCGAGCCGGTCGGCTGCACGACCGGGCAGCGCCACGGGATGCCGTCGCTCACCGCCGACTGGGTGCCCGAGCCCGCGAACGCCGGGGGCGGCCTCTGGCAGCCGACCGTCTGGCGCTGCGGGCCGTACGAGGTGATCCGCGCCGACGGCGGGCTGGTCGGCTGGTTCGCGGCGACGAGCCGTGGCGCGACCCCGGAGACGCAGCGCACGCCCTGACCCCGGCCTCCGCTCCGCGCCCGTCCGTGCGTTCCGCACCCTTTCGAACGGGTGCGGAATGCACAGAAGGGCGCGAGACACGGTCGCGCGGCGGGGTACCGTCGGCGCATGGACCCGCGCGAGGCGCTGCTCGAGATCGCGAGCCTGCTCGAGCGCGAGCGGGCGTCGCGCTACCGCGCCAAGGCGTTCCGCACGGCGGCCGCGGCGATCGAGGGACGACCGGATGCCGCGCTCCGCGATCCGTCCCGGCTGCGGTCGATCGCCGGGGTGGGCGACACCTCCGCGACGGTCATCGGGCAGGCGCTCGAGGGCCGCGTGCCCGACTACCTCGCCGACCTGCGCGAGCGCGCCGGCGTCACCGCGCCGACGGGACTCCGCGCGCGGCTGCGCGGCGACCTGCACGCGCACACCGAGTGGTCGGACGGCACGACGCCGATCGCCGCGATGGTCGACGCGGCGCGATCGCTCGGCCACGAGTACCTCGCCATCACCGACCACTCGCCGCGCCTCCGGGTCGCCCGCGGGCTCAGCGCCGAGCGGCTCGGCGAGCAGCTCGACGAGCTCGCCGGCCGCGGCGACGACGGGCTGCGGCTGCTCGCGGGCATCGAGGTGGACATCCTCGAGGACGGCGTGCTCGACCAGGAGCCCGGGATGCTCGACCGCCTCGATGTGGTGGTCGCGAGCGTGCACTCGAAGCTCCGCGCGGACCGGCGCACGATGACCCGGCGCATGCTCGGGGGCATCGCCGACCCGCACGTCGACGTGCTCGGCCACGTGACCGGCCGGCTCGTCTCCGGGGACCGGGGCACCCGCCCGCCGTCAGAATTCGACGCGGAGGCGGTGTTCGCCGCCTGCGCCGAGGCCGGCGTCGCGGTGGAGATCAACTCGCGGCCGGAGCGCGAGGATCCGCCGGACGAGCTCATCGCCCTCGCACTCGAGGCGGGCTGCCTGTTCTCGATCGACTCGGATGCGCACGCGCCCGGGCAGCTCGGGCTCATCGACTACGGGGCACGCCGGGCGGAGGCCGCGGGCATCGCGGACGAGCGGATCGTCACGACCTGGCCCGTGGAGCGCCTGCTGGAGTGGACCGGGCGGCGGCGGTAGGCGCGGAGTCCTCCGGCTTCGACGCGCCCTCGTCCCTCGTCCCTCGGCGCTACTCAGCCATCGAGGCGGGGCGAGTCCGGCGGTCGAGCCGCCAGGCGCGCACGCCCGCGATGAGCGACGCGAGGATGACGACGCCGGCCACCGCGTAGACGGCGGGACGCGCGACCGGCAGCGTGCCGACGAGATAGCCCGCGACGGTGATGAGCACGCCCCAGGTCAGCGCCCCCACGACGTTGGCGGTCGCGAAGCGCAGCCAGCTCATCCCCGCGATGCCCGCCACCGGCGGCACGACGACGCGCACCCACGGCATGTACCGACCGATGACCACCGACCACCAGCCGAACAGCGCGTAGAACCGCTCCGTCCGCGCGATCGCGGCCCGCGCGAACCGCCCGCGCCGCCGCGTCAGGTACGGGCGCCCGAGCCGCCGGCCGAGCGCGTAGCCGACCTGATCGCCGGCGACGGCGGCGATGCCGACGCCGGCGGCGAGCACGACGATCGAGAGCCGGTCGCTCGAGGCGGCCACGATCCCGGCGGCGAAGAGGAGGGAGTCGCCGCTGAGGAACGGCAGCACGATGCCGACCAGCAGCGCCGTGCCGACGAAGACGAGGCCCCACACCGAGAGGTAGAAGATCACGGGGCCGGCGGACTCGAACCAGCCGGCGACCTCGTCCTGCACGGCGGTCGGCATGGCGCCCCGCAGCGCGGACGACGCCACCAGTACCCTCACCGCGACCGGATCCGCTCGACGATGGACTCGATGACGAGCTCGACGGCGCCGGTCATCCCGACCGCGCCGTCGGAGAGCAGCCACTGCACCTGGAGGCCGTCCATCACCGCGATGATCGCGGCCGCGCCCTCGCGCACGTCCTCGCGATCGGCGGGCGCGCCGGCCGCATCCGCCAGCGCGCGCTCGACCATGCCGCGCAGCCCCTCGTAGCGCCCGCGGAAGTAGTCGCGGCCCGGGTGGTCGTCCGTGACGGCCTCGCCGGAGAGCACCGCGTAGGTCTGCACGATGCCGGGCCGTCCCTCGTTGCGCGCGACGGTCGACACGAGGTGGTCGAGGAACGCCGCCCCCTGCGGGGCTCCGCCCTCGAGGTCGGCGACGCCGCTCGCGTCGCGGTAGTCCAGGAGTGCGAGCAGCAGCCCCTCCTTCGACCCGAAGTGGTGCAGCACGCCCGCGTGCGTCATGCCGGCGATCTCGGCGATCTCGGCGAGCGAGCCGTTGCGGAAGCCGCGGTCGCCGAACACGGTCATCGCGGCGCGGAGGATCTCCTCGCGGCGCTCGGCCGTGCGGGCGCGCGGGCGCCGCACCTGGGCCGCGGCGGGCACGCGGCCGGACGCTGAGCTCACGCGGGCCTCCTCCTGCGGTCGCCTGCCGCCGTCGATCCGCGCGGAGGTCCGCCCGAATACTTACAATCCAGTAAGCAAGTGTGGCACCATGGGGCCACCTCGCCGCGGTGCGACCTCGCCCCGCGGTCTCCCCAGAGTAGAGGCCGCGCACCGGCGCGCGGCCCGGAAGGCGTCGACGATGATGACCGCTCCGCACCCCGCATCCCCGCACCGCGCGCGCCGTCCGCGGACCGTCGCGGCGCTCGCCGCCGCCGCCCTCGCGGTGTCCGGCGCGCTGGCCGCCGCACCCGCGCTGGCGACCCCGTCGGCACCGTCCTCCCCGGCCACCGCGCCCCAGGCCCGCGTCTGGCTGACCACGCTCGATCGGAGCCAGGCGCTCACCGAGCAGGCGCCCGTCGCCTTCACCACGTCCGGCTCGACGGCGGCCACCATCGTCGTCGATCCGGAGACCTCGTACCAGAGCATGGACGGCTTCGGGGCGGCGCTGACCGACTCCTCCGCCGCCGTGCTCATGGGCCTCGACACGGCCACGCGCGACGCGACCATGCGCGACGTGTTCGACCCGACGACCGGCATCGGCATGAGCCTGCTGCGCCAGCCGATCGGATCGAGCGACTTCACGGCCGCGGCGCAGCACTACACCTACGACGACGTGCCGGCCGGGTCGACCGACTTCCTGCAGCGGCACTTCAGCATCCAGCACGACCGCGCGCAGATCCTCCCGCTGCTGCGGCAGGCGAAGCAGCTCAACCCGCAGCTCAAGATCGTGGCGAGCCCGTGGAGCCCGCCCGCCTGGATGAAGACCTCCGGCTCGCTCGTCGGCGGGCAGCTCAAGGACTCGCCGGCCTACGCCGCCTCCTACGCGCTCTACCTCACGAAGTTCGCGCAGGCGTATGCGAAGGAGGGCGTGCCGGTCGACTTCATCACCGTGCAGAACGAGCCGCAGAACCGCGCGCCGTCCGCGTACCCGGGCACCGACATGCCGGTCGCGACGGAGGCGCGGGTCATCTCGTACCTCGGCCCGCTGCTGAAGCTCGCGAGCCCGCGCACGAAGATCCTCGGCTACGACCACAACTGGTCGACGCACCCCGGCGACATCGCGACGACGCCCGCCGGGCAGGATCCGGAGACCGACTACCCGGCGAAGCTGCTGCGGTCGTCCGCCGCGAAGTGGATCGCCGGCACCGCGTACCACTGCTACTCGGGCGACCCGAGTGCGCAGACGGCGCTGCACGACCGGTTCCCGCAGAAGGGCATCTGGTTCACCGAGTGCTCCGGCTCGCACGGCGCCGGCGACCCGCCCGAGCAGGTGTTCTCGGACACGCTGAAGTGGCACGCCCGTACCATCACCGTCGGCGTGACCCGCAACTGGGCCAAGTCGACCGCGAACTGGAACCTCGCGCTCGACGAGCAGGGCGGGCCGCACCTCGGCGGCTGCGACACCTGCAGCGGCGTCGTGACGACCCTGGCGGACGGCTCGGTGCGCAGGGACGCGGAGTACTACACGATCGGGCACCTGTCGAAGTTCGTGAAGCCGGGAGCGGTGCGCATCGCGAGCTCGAGCTTCGGCACGACGGGCTGGAACGGGCAGATCACGGATGTCGCGTTCCGCAACCCGGACGGCTCGACCGCGCTCGTCGTGCACAACGAGAACGACGCCCCGCGCACCTTCGCGGTCGCCCAGGGCGGGCGCTCGTTCGAGTACACGCTGCCCGGCGGATCGCTCGCCACCTTCACCTGGGCGGCGTCCGCGGCGCTGGTCGACGACCTCCACCCGGTGTCGATCGCCGGCGCGACCGCGACGTCGTCGATCGGCACCGATGCGGCGCTCGCGGTCGACGGCGACGCCTCGACCCGGTTCTCGACGGGTGCTTCGCAGGAGCCCGGTCAGTCGCTCACGGTCGACCTCGGCGCGACGCGGGGCTTCCGGCAGGTCGCCATCGACAGCGGCGACAGCACGGGCGACTTCGCCCGCGGCTGGAGCCTGGAGGCGTCCTCGGACGGGACGACGTGGACGTCGCTGTCCTCGGGCACCGGGGCCGGGCAGCTGACCCGGGTCGACGTCCCGACGACGAGCGCCCGCTGGCTGCGGGTGACCACCACCTCGGCGTCGGGCAGCTGGTGGAGCGTGGCGGATCTCCGGCTCTACGCCTGAACCGTCCCCGCTCCGGACAGACGGAACGGCCGGACGCCCCTGCGTCCGGCCGTTCCTGAAGTGCCTCCCGATCGCCGTCCCAGAGCGATCGGAGGGCGACGGCGCTCAGTCGTCCCGACCGGAGCCGCCGTGTCCGCCGCCGTGACCGGAGTCGTCCGATCCGCCGGAGTGCGAGGAGCCCGATCCGGAGCTGCCGGAGCCCGAGCTGCCGGAGCCCGAGCTGCCGGACTGTCCGCCGTGGTCGTCGCCGACGTCGTGGCCGGCGCCGTCGTCCTGGCCGGAGTGGCGCGGGAGGTTGTCGTCGCCGACGTCGTGGCCGGCGCCGTCGTCCTGGCCGGAGTGGCGGGGCAGGTTGTCGTCGCCGGGCTCCGCGGTCGGAGAGGAGCTCGGGTCGGAGGAGGCGGAGGGCGACGAGGTCGGCGAGTCGGTGCCGCGGTCGTCGACGACGACGCCCGGCACCCGGCCGAGGTCGCTGGTCTGGGTGGCGTTGAGCGTGGCGGCGTTGACGGCGACGCCGCCCGCGGCGAGGGCGAGCACACCGGCGATGCCGGCTGCGATGGCGAGCTGCTTCTTCATGTCTCCGACGCTAGGCACCCGGCGTCGAAGACGGGCCCCTCGGATATCCAAGAAACGTCCAAGATCGCGGGGGTGCACGCCGCCGACCCCGGATGATGAGTCCCATGCACGCCCTGCTCGTGGAGGACGACTCCTCCCTCGCCGCCGGCATCGCCGACGCCCTCCAGTCGGCCGCCATCGAGGTGACGCGCGTCGGGACGGGCGCGGACGCGCTCGCCGCGGCCGCGGGCGGCGCGCCCGACATCGTGCTGCTCGACCTCGGCCTGCCCGACATGGACGGCACGGAGGTCGCCCGGGCGCTGCGCGCGGAGGGCGGCGTGCCGATCATCGTCATCAGCGCACGCAGCGAGGAGCTCGACCGTGTGCTCGCCCTCGAGCTCGGCGCCGACGACTACCTCGTGAAGCCGTTCGGCATGCGCGAGCTGCTCGCGCGCATCCGCGCGGTCACGCGGCGCACCGCCGCGGCGGGCGCGGCGGAGGAGCCGGACGGCCCCGATCTCGGCGCGCTCGCGGTCGACGACCGCGCCCGGCGGGTGACCCTTGCCGGCGAGGAGCTGCACCTCACTCCGACCGAGTTCGAGCTGCTGCGGTACTTCGCGTCCGATCCGGGAGCCGTCCGACGGCGGGCGGACATCCTCCGCGACGTCTGGAACACCGAGTGGTTCGGCGCCACGAAGACGCTCGACGCGCACGTCGCCGCGCTGCGCCGCAAGCTCGGCGGGGCCGACTGGATCCAGTCGGTGCGGGGCGTCGGCTTCCGCTTCGAGGTGCAGCAGCCGGGCGCGACCGCGGGCGCGGGGTCGGCGCCGTGATCTGGCGGATCATGGCCGCGCTCATCGCCGTGGTGGTCATCGCGCTGCTCGTGCAGGACATCCCGCTCGCCTCCTACCTGCGCGAGACGGAGGAGCAGCGGCTCACCGCGACGCTCGAGCGCGACGCGTTCGTGCTCGCCGGGCGGTCCGCCTCCGCGCTCGAGGCCGGGACGGACGCGGACGTCGCGACGGTGCGCGACCTCGCGGAGAACTACAGCGCGGAGAGCGGCGCGCGCCTCGTCATCGTCGACGCGAGCGGCGTCGCGGTCGCGACGAGCGACGAGGGCGACGCCGCGGTCGGCGACGACTTCGCCACCCGTCCGGAGTTCGAGACCGCGCTCGGCGGCGATCCGGCCTCGGGGGAGCGGTTCTCCGAGACGCTCGGCGGCGAGCTGCTGTTCGCGGCCGTGCCGGTGATCTCCGGCAACACGACGGTCGGCGCGGTGCGGGTCACCTACGACGACCGCCAGATCACGCAGGCGGTGACGGGCAAGCTCTGGAGCCTCGGGATCGTGGGCGTCACGACGGCGCTGCTCGCCGCCGCGATCGGCTTCATCCTGTCGCGCTCCATCACCCGGCGGCTCCGGCTGCTCCGCGACGCCACCGAGCGGTTCGCGCGCGGCGATCGTGCGGTGCGGGCGGATGCCGGCTCCGGTGCGCCGGAGCTGCGCTCGCTCGCCGGCTCGTTCAACGGCATGGCGGAGCGGATCGACGGGCTGCTCCAGCAGCAGCGCTCGTTCGCCGGGGATGCGTCGCACCAGCTGCGGTCGCCGCTGACGTCGGTGCGGCTGCGCCTCGAGCGGGCGCGCGAGCTCGTCGGCGTCGATCCCGAGGGCGCCGCCGACCGGCTCGAGGTCGCGGAGGCCGAGCTCGACCGGCTCGACGAGCTCGTCGAGGGGCTGCTGGTGCTGAGCCGCGCCGAGGACGCCGCCGACCCCTCGCCCGTCGACGCCGCGGCGCTCGCCGAGGAGCGCGTCGCCGCCTGGGGCGCCCTCGCTGAGGAGCGCGGCGTCGTGGTGGAGGCCGATGCGCCGCGGAGCGCGATCGTGCTCGCCGTGCCGACCGCGCTCGAGCAGGTGATCGACAACCTCGTCGACAACGCGATCGCGGCGGGCGCGCACCGCATCCGCGTCGTGGTCGCGGCGGACGGCGCCGGCATCGCGACGCGCGTGGTCGACGACGGGCCCGGGATGACGGCGGAGCAGCGTGCGCGGGCGTTCGACCGGTTCTGGCGCGGCCGCAACGACGACCTCGGCACGGGACTCGGGCTCGCGATCGTGGCGCAGCTCGCCCGAGCCTCCGGCGCGACCGCGCGGCTGGACCCGGCCGACGGCGGCGGGCTCGCGGCGTCGGTGGTGTGGCGCGCGGCGGCGGCCGATGCGGCGTCCTGACCCGTGCTCCGACGAGTGCTTCGACCGGTGCCCGGACCGCGTGCTCTGATCGTTCGCTGAGCCTTCCAGCGGCGTTCCGGCGGAGCGTCGGCGACCCTCGCTAGCGTCGGGGCATGAGCACTGCAGAGAAGGCAACCGCCCTCAAGGCCCTCCACGAGGCCCCCGAGATCCTCCGTGTCGTCAACGTCTGGGACGCGGTCTCCGCGAAGGCCGTCGCCGACCTCCCGGGCACGAAGGCCATCGCGACGGCGGGGCACTCGATCGCCGCCAGCCATGGATATGCCGATGGCGGCATGCCCCTCGACCTCGCTCTCGCCGGCGCGAAGACCGTCGTCGACGCCGTCGACCTGCCGGTCACCGCGGACCTCGACGACGGCTACGACGAGCCGGGGGAGACCATCCGCCGCGCCATCGGGCTCGGCATCGTCGGCGCCAACGTGGAGGACCGCCTCCGTCCGTTCGACGAGTCGGTCGCGCGCGTGCGCAGCATCGTCGCGGCGGCACGCGCCGAGGGCGTCGACTTCCAGCTCAACGCGCGCACCGACGCCATCGCGCGCGGCGGCGACCGCCCGCTCGACGACAGCATCGCCGACGCGATCGAGCGCGGCCGCGCGTTCCTCGCCGAGGGCGCCTCGCTCGTCTTCGTTCCCGGCCCGATCAGCCGCGAGACCGCCGAGCGGCTCGTGGAGGGGCTCGGCCGCAACAAGCTCAGCGTGATCGGCCTGCCCGGCAATCTCGCCGCCGCGGAGTACGAGGCGCTCGGCGTCGCCCGCATCTCGTACGGGCCGCTGACGCAGCGCGTGGCGCTGCGCGCGCTGCGCGACCTCGCCGGCGACCTCTACGGCTCGGGCGTCATCCCGGAGGACACTCCGGCGCTCAACTGATCGGGCGGCGGCTAGGCCGGCTCGCGCACCTGCTTCAGCATCCACTTCCAGGTGCGCTCGAACACCGGCAGGCCGCCCTCGCCGCGCGGCACGCCGTCGCTGACGGACTGGCCGTGCGCCTCGCGCGGGCTGCCGACCTCCCGCGAGCTCAGCAGCGTATGCGACCCGATCGGCGCGCGGGTCGCCGTGTTCCGGTCCGCGTCGCCCATGCCGAGCTTCGACCACGACGGCAGGATGCGCCCGGCGTACATGTCGGTCGTGAGGCAGAAGCCGTACATCCGCGACGGCGGGGTCTTCCCCGGCTCGTCCATCCAGCGCGCCGAGACGTCCTGGTAGGTCTCCACGGGGGAGGAGAACATCAGCACGCCCTGCACGCGGTGGTGGTGCGAGATGAACGCCGACATCCCACCGCCCTGCGAGTGCCCGGCGAGCACGATGTCGCTCCAGCGGATGCCGGTCTCCGACGTGTCGTCGAGGAACGTGCTCCAGTCGCCGCGCTTGTCGTGCTGGGTGAGGTAGCCGAGCGCCTCCTTGAGTCGCGACAGCACGGAGTTGTTCGCCGTGATGCGGGAGAACTTCGAGCCGTGGGTGCCGTCGAACCGGTTGCGCTGGAACTGGTCGTAGCAGTCCGCGTCCGGTCCGCAGGTGTTCGTGAGCGAGGTGCCGATGTTCCAGTAGTCCAGCCCGAGCACCGTGTAGTCCTCGTCGGAGGCGGTGTCGAGGAACGCGCGGTAGTCGGCCGGCACGGCGTTCGTGGCGGGCAGGAACAGCAGCAGCGGGGAGCCGGGCTCGCCGTGCCGCGCGAGGTTCAGCGCGTTCGGGTTGCCCTTGAGCCCCTCCAGCGACGGCAGGCGGAACTGCAGCAGGCGACCCCGGTCGACGGTGTCGGCGGCGGGATCCGTCGGGGTCGTCGAGGGCGCCGGCGCGCCGGTAGTCGCGCACCCCGCCAGCACGGCGGAGGCGACCAGCGCACCGAGGACGGCGGCGGCGAGGCGGCGGAGGCGCACCCTGACAAGCTAGGCGACGAAGCCTCGGATCACCTCAGCGCGGCGGCCTCGAGCCGGTGAGGGCGCTCAGCCGCGGGTCGGGCCGGCACGGCGCGCGTTCAGGCACGGTGTCGGTCAGGCAGGCGTCGATCAGCCGATGCGGTACGGGTCGCCGTACACGCTCCACTCCAGCGGCGGCGTGAGGTCGAGGTTGCCGGCGCGCAGGAACACCCGCTGCGCGGTGTCGATGCGGGTCGTGTCCTCGTGCGCCGCCTCCACCTTCATCGCCGCGACGCGGGCGTCGAGGAACGCATCGAGGTAGGCGGTCTCGTCGCCGCCCTGCGCCGGCGGCGTCGCGTGCGCGAGCGCGCGGGCGCGGATCGCGCCGAAGCTCGGCCAGTCGTCGCCCGGCCCGTGCACCACGATCGCGTCGTAGTACGCGAACTGCCCGAGCGCGCGCAGCCCGTCCGCCTTCGCCTGCGACACCGCCGGGTCGAAGTAGACACGATCGCGCTCGGAGTCCTGCGCGGCGCGGAAGCCGGCGTCGTCCTCGAGCGACTGCCACGCGGCGACGTAGGGGTCGCCGAGCCCCTCGTGCGAGTCGGTGCCGTCGACGGCCTCGAGGGCGGGCAGGAACGGCTCGAGCACGTTGCCGGGGTGGTCGGCCGTGAACGCCCGCACGAGCTCGAGCATGTCGTGCGTGCCGGAGGTGAACCCGATGATGCCGCCGGTGTAGCCGCGGCCGTCGCCGATGTCCTCGATGTAGCCGTACTGGGCCTGCCAGTCGAGCGAGGAGTTCTCGGCGCTCGACACGAGCCGCATCGCGATGTCCTTCTCGGCCGGGTCGTCGAGGCCGGGCGCTCCGGCGCGCGCCGTGGGGGAGGCCGTGCGCACGGGGGTCGTCGAGTCCGCGGGCGCCACCGCGCATCCGCACAGGACGGCGAGCCCGAGCACGGCGACCAGCGCGGTCAGGGGCTGCCGCCGCGCGCGGCCGCCGGCGTCCATCGTCATCGACATCGCCAGCACGGTACTCCGCCCACCGCCATCGGGAAGGTTTGTTTACAGAACCGTAACAGAAACAGAAAACAACCCTTCCTATTCCGTCGCGGCTCGCGTAGGGTCCCGGAACTACCACCCGCGACGACCGAGAGGCACCCGATGAGCGACAGCTGGCGCGGCCGCCCGGCGCACCTCCGCGTGCTCAACGACCGGGCGGCGCTCGCGCTGCTGCTCGACTCCGGCCCCATGACGCGCAACGAGATCGCGCGCCGTACGGGCCTGAGCAAGCCGACCGCCGCGGAGATCATCCGCCGGCTCGAGAGCGCCGGCCTGCTGCGCGAGCGGGGCGTGGAGTCGACCGGACGCCGCGGTCCCAGCGCCGTGGTCTACGAGGCGATCGTCGACGGCCACCTCGCGGTCGCGGTCGACGTGCAGCTCGTCGACGTCCGGTCCCGCGTCGTCGATGCGCTCGGTCGCGAGTACCCCGCCGTCGAGTACCGCATGACGCCCGACGAGGTCGTCTCCGACGCCGTCGGCATCATCGGCGCCGCCGTCGAGCGGGCCGCCCGCGCCGCGGGCCTCGACGCGGATGACATCACGTCGGTCGCGGTCGGCGTGCAGGCCTCCGTCGACCACGGCTCGGATCGGCTCATCTTCACCGACGGCCTCGCCGGCTGGCCGCGCGAGCAGGTCGCCGAGACGCTCTCCGACCGGCTCGGGATGCGCGTGGAGGTCGAGAACGACGCGAACCTCGCGGCGGTGGCGGAGCGCCGCGCCGGCGCGGGGCGCGACGCCCAGTCGTTCGCGCTGCTGTGGCTCGCGGAGGGCCTCGGCATGGCGCTCGACATCGGCGGCCGGGTGCACTCCGGCGCGTCCGGCGCCGCCGGCGAGACCGGCTACCTCGCCGTGCCCGCCGACGCCCGCGAGCTCGAGCCGGATGCCGATGTGATCGCCGACCTCGTGTCCGAGGACGCGCTCGTGGCCCTCGCGGCGCGCCACGGGATCGCGGGGACGTGGACCGACGTGCTCGCCGCCCTCGGCGGGCTCGACTCGGAGCATCCGCTCATGACGGAGCTGGGGGAGCGCGTCGGGCACACGGCGCTGCCCGTGCTCGCAGTCGCCGACCCGGACTTCGTGATCCTCCACGGCCCCACCGGCATCGCCGGCGGCGCCGCGCTCGCCCGCGCGACCACCCGCTGGCTCCGCACCGCGACGCGCTGGACGACGGAGGCCGTCGCCCCCGGCGTCGTCGACGCCCCGGTGCTCCGCGGTGCGGGCGGCCTGCTCATCGACCGCCTCCGCGAGCGCCTCGCCGACACGGTGAGCGCGCTCGACGCGGCCGACCCGTCCGCGGATCCCGCCGCGGCCGCCGCATCGCCCGCCCCCTGACCTCCCGATCCGCTCCTGCACCACCCCACCTCCCACGCAGCACCTCGCCACTCCAGGAGTCCCCATGAGAAACGTCCATCAGCGCACCCGGGTGCGGCGCCTCGGCGCCGTGCTCGCGGCCGGTATCACCGCCTCGCTCGTGCTCGCCGGCTGCAGCGGCGGAGGCGGCGGCGACGCGATCGCCGACAAGGCCCCCGCGAAGCTCGAGGGCACGGTGAGCCTCTGGCACTTCTTCACCGGCCGCGAGGCCGGCGTGATCAAGGGCGTCGTCGACGACTTCGAGAAGGCAAACCCCGGGCTGAAGGTCGAGATCCACGACGGCCAGGACGACGAGAAGCTGCAGAAGGCCATCTCGTCGGGGCAGAACATCGACGTCGGACTCTCGTACTCGACCGCCATCGTCGGCTCGTTCTGCTCGTCGGGCGCGTTCCGCGACCTCGGGCCGTACATCACGCGCGACAAGGTCGATGTGAACGACATCCCGAAGGCCGTGCGCGAGTACACGGAGTACCAGGGCACCCGGTGCACGCTGCCGGCGCTGGCCGACGTCAGCGCGCTGATGTACAACACCGACGCGTTCGCCGCGGCCGGCATCACGTCGCCGCCGAAGAACCTCGACGAGCTCAAGGCGGACGGCCTCAAGCTCACGACCTACAACGCCGACGGCTCGATCAAGACGCTCGGCTTCAACCCCCTGATCGACTTCTACGAGAACTCGCCGGAGCACTTCGCGCCGATGATCGACGGCGAATGGCTCGATCAGGACCAGAAGTCGGTGATCGGCTCGTCCGAGGGCTGGAAGAAGCTGTTCCAGTGGCAGAAGGACTTCGTCGACGCCATCGGCTACGACAAGCTGAAGACCTTCACCTCCGGCCTCGGCCAGGAGTTCTCCGCCGACAACGCGTTCCAGACCGGGCAGGTCGCGATGGAGATCGACGGCGAGTACCGCACCGCGTTCCTGGCCGATCAGGTGCCCGACTTCTCCTACGGCGTCGCGCCGACGCCCGTGCTCGACGGCTACGGCCACTACGGCTCGACCTACATCGCGGGCAACGTGGCGGGCATCGCGAAGGGCTCGCAGCATCCGGAGCTCGCCTGGGCGCTGCTGAAGTACCTGGCGACCGACACCGGCGCGCAGGTGAAGCTCGCGAACGGCCTGAAGAACGTGCCGACGATCACGTCGGCGCTGTCGTCGCCCGACCTCGAGGTGGACCAGAACTACCAGGTCTTCATCGACGGGGCGAAGGACGAGCACACCATCACCTCGCCGGGCACGTCGGACGGCGCGAGCTACCTCGGCCTGTTCGGCAAGACCTGGGTGAGCTGGCAGGAGGACGGCGGCGATCTCGACAAGCTCCTGAAGAAGCTCGACACCGACATCGACAACGCCAACGCGCTGGCGGGCCCCTGATGACGGTCGGCACGCCGACGGCCGGACCGGCGACGGCGCTCGCCGGGGCGGGGCCCTCCCGCCCCGCCCCGGCGCGGCGGCGCCGCTCGGCGGAGGCGCATCGCCGCCGGGTGGCGCTCCTGCTGCTCACGCCGGCGCTGCTCGGGCTCGCGGTGTTCTTCGTGTACCCGCTGCTCGCGTCGATCTACTACTCATTCACCCGCTACAACCAGCTGCAGGCGCCCGAGTGGATCGGGCTGCGCAACTACGAGTTCCTGTTCACGCAGGATCCGCAGATCGCGGACGCCGCCCTCAACACGCTCTGGTTCGTCGTCGTCCTCGTGCCGATCAAGATCGTGACGGCGCTGCTCGTCGCCGGCCTGCTGTCCCGAGTGCGCTCCGGCGCGGGCTTCTGGCGCACGCTGTTCTACCTGCCCGCGCTCGTGCCGCCCGTGGCGAGCGTGGTGGCCTTCGTGTTCCTGTTCAACCCGGGTACCGGCCCGGTGAACCAGGTGCTCGGGTTCCTCGGGATCAGGGGGCCGCTCTGGTTCAACGACCCGGACTGGTCGAAGCCCTCGCTCGTCATCCTCGGCGTCTGGGTGATGGGCGACATCATGATCATCTTCCTGGCGGCCCTCCTCGACGTGCCGCGGGAGCTCTACGAGGCCGCGTCCCTCGACGGGGCGAACGGGCCCCAGCAGGTGCGCCACGTCACGCTGCCCGGCATCGCGCCGGTGCTCGGCTTCGCGGTCGTGACCGGGGTGATCGCCGCGCTGCAGTACTTCACGGAGGCGGCGGTCGCCTCCGGCGTCGCCTCCGGCAAGGCGACGGTCGGCGGCGGCACCGCGGCGAACCTCGGCTATCCGGGCACGTCGCTGCTCACCTACACGCAGTGGCTCTACGTGCGCGGCTTCGCGAACTACCAGTTCGGCTACGCCTCCGCGATGGCGGTCGTGCTGTTCGTCATCACCGCGGTCGTGCTCGTGTTCACCATCCGCCGCATCAGCGTCTTCCGGGCGGAGCCGTCATGACCGCGGTCTCGGAGCCGGCGGTCGCGCGCCGCGCCGGCTCGTCGGGTACCAGGGGACGCCGTCGCGACACGGGCCGCGGGCCGTCGCGCCTCGTCGTCTGGATCGCGGAGCACACCGCGCTCGCCGTCATCGGGGTGCTGATCATCCTGCCGATCGTGTTCGTCGTGCTCACGTCGTTCATGTCGAGCACGCAGGCGCTGACGGCGTCGATCGTGCCGACGACCTGGGAATGGGGCAACTACCTGCGCGTCTTCACGGAGCTGCCGCTCGCGCGCTGGTTCGGCAACTCCGCGCTCTACGCGGTGCTCGCGACGGCGTTCATGCTCGTGTCGAGCGTGCCGGCCGCCTACGCCCTCGCGCAGATCCGGTTCCGCGGCTCCGGCCTCATCTTCACGGCGCTCATCGTGGCCATGCTGCTCCCGCCGCAGGTCACCGCGGTGCCGGTGTACGTGCTCTGGAGCCAGCTCCACCTCACGGGCACGCTCTGGCCGCTGATCCTGCCGAACCTGCTCGGCGACGCCTTCAGCATCTTCCTGCTGCGGCAGTTCTTCCTCACCATCCCGAAGGAGTATGCCGACGCGGCGCGGATGGACGGCTGCGGCGAGCTCGGCGTGCTGTGGCGCGTGATCGTGCCGATGGCGCGGCCGGGCATCGCCTCCGCGGCGCTGTTCCTCTTCTTCAACTCGTGGAACGACTACTACGGGCCGCTGCTCTACACGTCGGAGAACGACGCGTCGTGGCCGGTGGCGTACGGGCTCGCGACGTTCCGCGGCCAGCACGGCACCGACTGGAGCATCACGATGGCGATGACCGTCGTGATCATGGTGCCCGTCGTCGTGCTGTTCTTCTTCGCGCAGAAGGCCCTCGTCGAGGGCATCGCGCTCACCGGAGTGAAAGGCTGACATGAAACTCTCCGTCGTCGGCGGCGGCTCGACCTACACGCCCGAGCTCGTGGACGGGTTCGCCCGCCTCCGCGACCGGCTCCCGGTCGACGAGCTCTGGCTCATCGACCCCGACCCGGTGCGCCGCGAGCTCGTCGGCGGGGTGGCGCAGCGGATGTTCGCGCACGCCGGGCATCCGGGCACCGTCCACGTCACCGACGACCTCGTCGCGGGCGTCGCGGATGCCGACGCGGTCATGTTCCAGCTGCGGATCGGCGGGCAGGCCGCGCGGCAGCAGGACGAGACCTGGCCGCACGAGGTGCACTGCATCGGGCAGGAGACGACCGGTCCGGGCGGCTTCGCGAAGGCGCTCCGCACGGTGCCCGTCATCCTCGACGCCGCGGAGATCGTGCGCCGGCACGCGAAGCCGGACGCCTGGATCGTCGACTTCACGAACCCGGTCGGGATCGTGACCCGCGCGCTGCTCGAGGCCGGGCACCGCGCGGTGGGGCTCTGCAACGTGGCGATCGGCTTCCAGCGCCGGTTCGCCGCCGAGCTCGGCGTCGACCACCGCGCCGTGCGCCTCGATCACGTGGGGCTCAACCACCTCACCTGGGAACGCGGGGTGCTCGTGCGCGACGCGGACGGCTCCGAGCGCGACGTGCTGCCCGGGATGCTCGACTCGGGGCTGGACGCGCTCGCCGAGAGCGTGCACATGCCCGCCGACCTGCTGCGGCTGCAGCGCGCGGTGCCCTCGTACTATCTGCGCTACTTCTACTCCCACGACGTCGTGCTCGACGAGCAGCTGCACGAGCGCACGCGCGCGGAGGCGGTCATGGAGACGGAGGCCGCGCTGCTGCAGCGGTACGCCGATCCGGCGACCGTGGAGAAGCCGGCCGAGCTCGAGCAGCGCGGCGGCGCCTACTACTCGGACGCGGCGATCCAGGTGATCTCGTCGATCCTCGGCGACGCGGGCGACGTGCAGGTGCTCAACGTGCGCAACGACGGCCGGATGCCGTTCCTGCCCGACGACCACGTGATCGAGGTGCCCGCTCGCGTGACGGCCGGGTCGATCGTCGCGGAGCCGCTGACCTCGCCGCTCGACGCGGACCAGGCAGGACTCGTCTCCGCCGTGGCCGGCTACGAGCGGCTTGCGCTCGAGGCCGCGGTGCACGGCGGCCGCGACCGGGTGCTCCGCGCGATGTGGGCGCATCCGCTCGTGCAGCAGGTGGACCGCGCCGAGCGGCTCACGGATCTGCTGCTGGCGGCGAACGCGGACTTCCTGCCGTGGGCGAGGTGAGGGCTCCGTGGGCGACGTGACCCGCCCGATCGTGCTCGCCGTCGACGGCGGCGGCAGCAAGACCGACGTGCTCGCGGTCGGCCTCGACGGCGCCGTGCTCGGGCACGCCCGCGGACCGGCCAGCAACCCGCAGACGGTCGGCTGGGAGGTCGCACGGGCCCTGCTCGACGGCCTCCGCACGGAGGCGCTCTCCGGGCTCGACGTCGAGGTGCTGCGCACGCACGTCTACCTCGCCGGCATGGACCTGCCGGCCGAGATCGCCGTCGCCCGCGAGCGGCTCGCGCACTGGGGCGCCGCGGCATCCGGGCCCGACGTGCTCGACAACGACCTGTTCGCGCTGCTGCGTGCCGGCACCCTCTCGCGCGACGCCGTCGCCGTGGTCTGCGGCACCGGCATCAACGCGCTGGGCGTCCGCGCCGACGGGGCGACGGCGCGCTTCGCGGCGCTCGGCGACATCTCCGGCGACTGGGGCGGCGGCGCGTGGCTCGGCAACCGCGCGCTCTGGCACGCAGCCCGCGCCGTCGACGGACGCGGACCGGCCACCCGGCTCAGCGCCGACGTCCCCGCCGCACTCGGCCTCGCCTCCGTGCAGGACGTGATCGAGGGGTTCCACTTCGGCCGCCTGCCGTCGCACGCGATCAATCGGCTCAGCCCGGTGCTGCTCGCGGCCGCGGATGCCGGCGACGCCGTCGCCGCGACGACGGTGCAGCAGCAGGCGGACGAGATCGTGACGATGGCCGTCACGGCGATGCGCCGGCTCGGGATGCTCGGCGAGCACCTCCCGGTGGTGCTCGGCGGCGGGGTGCTCGCGGCCGGCTCGCCGTCGCTCGACGGTGCGGTCGCGGCGGGGCTGGGCTCGGTGGCGCCGGGTGCCGTGCCGGTGCACGTGACGGCGCCGCCGGTCGTCGGCGCGGGGCTGGCGGCACTCGAGGCCGCCGGGGCGGATGCCGGGGCGCTCGACCGCTTCCGCGCGGAGCTCGCCCCGGTCGCCTGAGTCCGCTTCGGATGGCTGAGCCTGTCGAAGCCCTGCTCAACCCGCTGGCGCGCCTCCTCAGGCTTCGGTGATGCGTGCCGTCACGGTCACGCCGCCGAGCTCGACGACCCGATCCCCGTCCCGCCGGTCCGCACCGCGGTGCGACACGAGCACGACGATCCGGTCCGCGGTCGCCGCCCGCACATCCGCGATGACCGCGTCGGCGGTGGGCTCGTCGAGGTGCGCGGTCGGCTCGTCGAGCAGCAGCAGCTCCGACCTCCGCAGCAGCGCGCGTGCGACGGCGAGGCGCTGGCGCTCGCCGCCCGACATCCGCGACCCGTCGCGTCCGACCCGGTCGTCGAGCCGATCGGCCCAGCCGGCGAGCCCCGCCAGCCCGAGCGCCTCGCGCAGCTCGTCGTCGTGCGGCCGGTCGTCCCGGGGCCGGGCGACGAGCAGGTTGCCCCGCACGGTCGAGTCGAAGACGTGGGCGTCCTGCGGGCACCACGACACGTGCTCGCGCACGGCCGCCTCGGCCAGCAGGTCGGCGGGCACGCCGTCGAGCGCGATGCGGCCGCGCCGCGCGGGCAGCACCCCGAGCAGCGCCGTGAGCACGGTCGACTTGCCCGAGCCCGAGGGTCCGTCGAGCACGGTCCAGGCCGTCCGGTCGAGTCGCGCGTCGATCCCGGTCACCGCATCGGCGTCGGCGCCCGGCCAGCGGAGGCTCACGTCGTCGAGCTCGACCCGGTCGAGCGGCTCGTCGAGCCGGCCGCCGTCGCGCTCCGGCTCCGGCCGCGCGAACGGGTCGAGCCGCCGGGCCGCCTCGAGCACGGCGGGTGCGCGCCGGACGCTCTGCGCGAGGCCGCCGAGCGGCTCCGCCATGCCGAGCCCGAGCATCGCGATCACGGCGACGAGCTCGGGCGCGGCGCCGGGTGCGAGCACCGGCACCGCGGCCGCGAGCACGGCACCGCAGGCCGCGACGACGGCGCCGCCGAGTCCGGTCGCGAGGGCCGCACGCCGGTCGGCCGTGCGGGCGGCGGCGATGTCGTCCGCCAGCCGCGCGCGCCACGTGTCGGCGATGCCGTTCGCCCGCAGCTCGTCCGCGGCCGGCAGCAC